>JAIOTT010000233.1 GCA_021106655.1 Bacteroidales bacterium | reverse complement strand
TAATTACAGAGGCAAATATTATATTCCTTTTCATGACTGATTAGATATTAGTTAAGTAGTTAATTAGTTGATTAGTTAATTAGGATTTTGAAATTAACAATTAATAATTAATAATTACATATGTCCTATCATCTTAGCCGGATTCACCCATTCTGTAAATTGCTCATCAGTAACAAGACCTGATTTCAATGCAGCTTCTCTCAAAGTTGTTCCTTCCTGATGTGCTTTCTTTGCAATTTTAGCAGCATTCTCATAACCGATGTGAGTATTCAACGCTGTGACAAGCATTAATGAGCTTTCAAGATTTGTCTTAATGTTATTAATATTTGGTTCTATCCCGACAGCACAATTATTATTGAATGAGACACAAGCATCACCCAAAAGGCGGGCAGATTTAAGAAGGTTATCGATCATTACAGGTTTAAATACATTAAGTTGATAATGCCCCTGCATTCCTCCAACACTGACTGCGACATCATTTCCAATTACCTGGGCACAGACCATGGTAAGAGCTTCATTTTGTGTTGGGTTCACTTTACCCGGCATTATCGATGAGCCTGGTTCATTTGCAGGAAGATTGATCTCACCTATTCCACATCTTGGGCCGGAAGCAAGTAGTCGGATGTCGTTAGTTATCTTCATCAAACTAACGGCAAGTTGTTTCAATGCACCTGAGGCACCCACAATAGCATCGTGAGCAGCAAGAGATTCAAATTTATTTGGAGCGGTGATGAATGGGAAGCCGGATAATTCGGCGATTTTTTCTGCCACAAGAACATCATAGCCATTGGGAGTGTTTAATCCAGTACCAACAGCAGTGCCTCCAAGTGCTAGCTCGGATAGATGTGAAAGGGTGTTTTTTAGAGCAATCAGGCCATGATCAAGCTGTGAAACATATCCTGAAAACTCCTGGCCCAAAGTAAGGGGAGTTGCATCCATCAAATGTGTACGGCCTGTTTTAACATATTCATTAAAAACTTTGGATTTTTCTGCCAGGGTGTTTCGCAAAAGTTCCACTCCCGGAATCGTAACTTCCATGATCATCTTGTAGGCTGCAATATGCATAGCTGTGGGGAAAGTGTCATTTGATGACTGAGATTTATTTACATCATCATTTGGATGAATAAATCTTGTACCCTCTCCCAGAACGCCACCTTCATAAACATGTGCCCTGTTGGCAATGACTTCATTCATATTCATATTCGATTGTGTTCCTGAACCAGTTTGCCAAACAACAAGCGGAAAATGATCATCAAGCTTACCCTCTAAAATTTCATCGCAAACTTTAGCAATCAGATTAGCTTTTTCATCCGCTAAAACTCCAAGCTTATTATTTGCCAATGCTGCTGCTTTTTTCAAAACAGCAAACGCTCTAATTATCTCGACTGGCATAGTTCCATCACCGATCTTAAAATTTTCCTTCGACCGCTGAGTTTGTGCACCCCAGTACTTGTCTGCCTGAACCTCTACAGTCCCCATAGTGTCTTTTTCAATTCTTGTTTTCATAACTTCAAATTTTAATCTTTATATATTCTTTAATTAACACATTATCACATTAACACATTATCACATTATCACATTATCACATTAACATATTTTCAAATTATCTCATTTTCAAATTTTCAAATTCTCTATGTTTTCCACCGGATCCCCAATAACAGCCTTATATCCGTTAACAATCACTGGGCGCTGTATCAGTTTTGGGTTTTCGCTAAGTATCTTTATCCATTCTCTATCTGTAAAGTTCTTTCCCTTTAGATCCGATTTAAAAAACGCTTCCTGTTTCCGTATTATTTCCTGAGGTTTTATATTTAGTTTAACTAAAAGATCTTCCAAAATGGATTCAGAAATACTATCCTTAATATAGTTTATAATTTCTATATCTACACCTTTATCTGTAAGATATTGAAGTCCTGCTCTTGATTTTTTACATCTTGGATTGTGGTATATTTGTATCATATTCAGTTATCAATTATCATTTATCATTTATCAATTATCAGTTATTGGTTGCTGGTTATTGTTTATTGTTTATTGTTTATTGTTTCCTGCCTACTGCTACTGCTACTGGTTTCCAAATTCCATAAGATATGCTTTAATAAATTCATCAATTTCCCCATCCATCACGGCTTGCACATTGGATGTTTCATGTCCGGTTCTGAGGTCTTTTACCATTTTATAAGGCTGC
Organism: Bacteroidales bacterium; assembly: GCA_021106655.1. Taxonomy (GTDB): domain Bacteria; phylum Bacteroidota; class Bacteroidia; order Bacteroidales; family SMBSF77; genus SMBSF77. The sequence continues at coordinate 1,596 of JAIOTT010000233.1, read as the reverse complement.
ATCACATAATTTCTTATCTGCGAACCCCATTCTATTTTCTTTTTGTTTCCTTCGATCTCAGCTTGTTTTTCTCTCTTTTTTCGGAGTTCAATCTCATAAAGCTGTGATTTTAACATACGGATAGCCTTTTCTCTGTTTTGGCCTTGTGAGCGTGTCTCCTGACATTCGACAACTATCCCTGTAGGATTATGTTTAAGTCGTACTGCTGTTTCAAGCTTATTTACATTTTGACCACCGGGCCCGCTCGAGCGGAAAGTGTCCCAGCTAATTTCAGCAGGATTAAGTTCAATTACTATCTTCTCATCAATGATCGGGTAAGCATAAACCGATGCAAAGGAAGTATGCCGACGTTTAGCTGTATCAAATGGTGATAAGCGAACAAGACGATGAACACCATTTTCTCCTTTAAGGTAGCCATATGCAAATTCACCAACAAACTCAAGTGATACAGTTTTTATTCCTGCAACATCTCCTTCCTTAAAATCAAGTTCCTTAACACTAAATTTATTTCTTTCCCCCCAGCGAATATATAATCTCATGAGCATCTGTGCCCAATCCTGACTTTCAGTTCCGCCTGCCCCGGGATTAATAGCCAGTACTGCTCCGAGTTTATCTTCCTCGGCTCCGAGCATATTGAGAAATTCTAAATCTTCAATTTTCTTCAGAACTATTTCATATTGATTATCCAGTTCTGATTCTGTCCCTTCACCCTGTGTAAAAAACTCATGTATCACAATGAGGTCATCATAAGCGTTATGAGTATCCTGATAAGCATTAGTCCAGCGTTTCAAATCCTTAATATTGCGTAAAAGCAGCTCTGCCTGCTTAGGATCATTCCAGAATTCGGGTAATTGCGTTTTTTTCTCTTCCTCTGAGATAGTCTCTAACTTCTTATCGATGTCAAAGGAACCTCCTCAGAGCATTTAGCCTTTTATCAAGCTCTTTTATCTGTTCGGGTGCGATCATTTTTTTAGATTATGAGATTATAGACTATCAGATATTAGATCATTTGTTAAACTCAATTATCTAATATCTCATTATCTCTTAGTCTAGTATCTTATTATTGTGCAAAAGTACAATTTATCTTTTATCATTTTTCATATTCTTCAGGATATTCCATACCAATTCACTTTCATATCCTTTTGTTGTGGCATAAGCTGCAAGCTTAGCAAATTGATTACTTATATCACTTTTTTGCAAACTATCAGACTTTTTTTTAATCAGGGATTTCAAAGTTGAAATATATTCATTATCATCAATTTCGTTTAACCCGGATTCGATAAATTGTTCAGGAATATCCTTTTTTCGGAGTTCGGCAATAATTTTATGTTTCCCCCATTTATTGATGTTGAATTTCCCACGTGCAAAGACCTCTGCATATCTTTTCTCGTTAATAAAATTTTCTTAATTGAGTTGGTCAGTGATCTTTGCCATCATCATTTGTTCGACTCCCTATTCTTTGAGTTTCACGATTACTTCCTGCAAACATCTTTCCCTATAGGCACAATAATGCTGAAGTTTTGCAAGGATCTCCCTATAATTATCAACCATTTTTTGATTTCTTTTATGCATTTGAAAGCAAAATTAGGGATTTTA
>JAIOTT010000179.1 GCA_021106655.1 Bacteroidales bacterium | reverse complement strand
GAGGGGGCTGCACTATTACCAGTTGTTTTTTGAGGAGGAGAATTGAGTAATCGAATAATCGAATAATCAAGTGGAGAATGTGTTTAATCTCTATGTTTAACAGGATTTTACAAATATGATTATTCTTTCAGATAGAAGTCTGAATCGATAAGTTTGTTCTCGTCATCCTGATAAAGTGCATAGTTAAAGCCCTTCTGTATACAATAGGCACCCGTATCTCCTGATTTATTAATGGCAAGATATCCAATTTGGAATTTCTCATAATCAGGTATTTTGTTAGCAATACGTTTAACTGCTTCAACACAAGCCTCCTGGGGTGACATGCCATTTCTCATCAGTTCAACAACCAGAAAAGTACCTAAAGTCTTCATCACCAATTCTCCTGTTCCGGTAGCAACCGCACCTCCTACTTCATTATCCACAAACATTCCGGCTCCAATAATAGGAGAATCACCAACCCTTCCATGATATTTAAAGGCAATACCGCTTGTGGTGCATGCACCCGAAATATTTCCAGACTTATCCAAAGCGATCATTCCAATTGTATCGTGATTTTCTACATTAATAACCGGTTCATAATTCGATTTCCTTTTCCATTTCAGCCATGCTTCCCTGGCTTTTTCAGTAAGGAGGTTTTCCTTTTTAAAACCCTTGCTTTGTGCAAATTCAAAGGCTCCTTCTCCACTGAGCATCACATGAGGTGTTTTTTCCATTACGAGGCGGGCAACTGATATGGGATTTTTAATATTTTGAAGGAATGAAACTGAACCACAATTACCTGTTTCATCCATAATACATGCATCCAGAGTAACAAATCCATCTCTGTCTGGAAGTCCGCCATAGCCAACACTCATACATTCAGGATCACTTTCTGTAATCCTCACCCCTTGTTCAACAGCATCCAGAGCTCTGCCATTTTCAGATAAAACCTTCCATGCTGCTTCGTTTGCAGCCATCCCATGACGCCATGTTGATATCACCAGCGGGCCTGTATTCTTTTTGCTAATCAATTTGGGCTTGTCGGCAATATCAGCTTTTAAAATGGAAGGTGTGAGCGACAGACCTAAGCCTGCCACCGCTGATTGCCTGATAAATTTTCTTCTTGATGTTTTCAAATTCCAGTCACTTTAGTCATTCCAAATTTTAGTCACTTATCTTACATAAACCATCTTATTATACCACACCTTATCGCCAACTCTTAGTCGGTACACATAAATCCCCGGGCTCACCTCCTGACCTGAATTATCTTTTGCATCCCAAACTACAAAGTTATCTCCGGACGACTGTTCACTATTAACAAGGGTGCATATTTTATTACCAGCCATGTCAAATATACTCAACTCAACCAAAGATGGATTAATAAGAGTATAACTAATTTTTGTGGACTGAGAGAATGGATTAGGATAGCTCTGATATAAGATGTCTTCTTCACCACAATTACCTCTACAGTCGTAGCCAGTAAATAAATCATCATTTGTAAGTGCTTTAATGCAAAAATTACCTGTGCCGCTACCCCATGGAGGGTCAACATAATCATAAAAATCCAGCCAGGAGTTCCCATCATCATAATAACTTTCGCCGGGCTTTGCAGCAGATTTGACATTAGTACGATATGAAGCGCCAAGAAGTACCGGAACTTCTGATGACCTGTCGTAGGCATGACCTCCGTGAGACAAGTAAACAAAGACATAAAAATCATCGCCGGCAGTTATAGAAACAGGAATGTCGAGATCGATGGTATGAAAACCACTATGTACTATATGGCCTGATTGTATTGCTAGCTCATTTTCAAGTAAGCCTGAATTAAAATCATCATAGATCCTGATGGTATAATTTACCTCAGAAGCAGCTGTATAAAAACTAACCGCTTCAATAATTTCATTACCGTTTGCAATAAAAGCATTGAAGGCTTTTTCAATATCGGTTTTAGTTGCTCTCCAGCCATGATAGTCATAATAATATACATGTTCATACTGCATAGGTTCAACACCTCTAAAAGCAATTGCCCCCATTTCAGGATCGCGGCAGGAGTGTTTATCATAATAAGAAATCCAGAAAAAACCATCAAGTCCCCAAAGATCCCCCCAGCTGTTCTTACAATACCAGGCACCAGGTAATGGTGCATCAGTAACCAGAGTATCATTCCATCCAACTATACTAATGGCATGATTTGGTTTATCTATAGTTAGTGGTGATTGAAAATGTTCATAATCATCATTTATAAAATTCTGATCATAACACATACATGTACCAACAACTCCATAGGTTAAAAGCATTCTTTTAATTGTATCAATCCTTTCAAGGTTAGGCCCAATGGTAAACCACTCTATATCACGAATATAATAATAATGATAGGATGCATCATGTCTTAATGGAGGAGTTGTATAAGATTGCCCGTCAATGTCCCTGACAGCACCTTCACCTCTGGACAGGTATGCTGCAGTTACCCTATAATCTCCTCCCATATGCACATCGAGTCCCATACCTGATGGAGGGTTTATGTCATCATTATTATGATTATTAAATCCATTCCACCAGTCAAGATGATACTCTGCCAGGTTAGGCTCACCAATCTCGCCTGCTGCTGCCCAGCTTCCGTTAAATATCAGGTTACTTTCAATAGCTGACATAGCTCCATGAGTCCAGCATGTACCACCACTTTGAGATTTCACTGCTGTAACGTAGTTCACACCATTATAATGCTGTAAGTTAAAAGTGTCAGATAAAATCAGCTGTGCATTAATGTTGAGTGTTAAAAAAATGTAAGCGGATAGTATAAAAATATATATTTTCATTTTTGTCTTATTCTTTGATATTAATAAATTTGCGGCACAAAAGTCTGCTCCGAAATTGGTGGCCTGACATATGCCTTGCCATGTTGCCTTGGTGGCAATTCTATTGGCTTGGGAGTAAGATCTTCATATGGGATCATACTTAACAAATGACTTATGCAGTTTAATCTTGCCCGCTTTTTATCGTCTGCATCAACAACATACCACGTTGATTGTTTTGTATCAGTATATGCAAACATTTCATCCTTTGCTTTTGAATATTCCACCCATCTTGTACGTGACTCCAGATCCATCTGGCTAAGTTTCCATCTTTTTGTTCTGTCTTTAAGCCTCTTTTGAAACCGATACTCCTGTTCCTTATCACTAATAGAAAACCAATACTTTATCAGTATAACACCTGAACGGATCAGCATACGTTCAAAGTTCGGGCAAGATCTTAAAAATTCCCAATATTCCTCGTCTGTGCAAAACCCCATAACACGCTCAACTCCTGCACGATTATACCAGCTACGGT
>JAIOTT010000242.1 GCA_021106655.1 Bacteroidales bacterium | reverse complement strand
CACTATACAATATATAGAGTTTGAACCGGAAGTAAAAGGAAAATTCATGTGGACATATCCTAATCAACTGGTGTTTTCTCCGGAAGAAGCTTATAAGCCAAGCACAGAATATATTGCAAAATTAACAAGCGAGATCATCTCTTTTAAAACTGAAGAATACAGATTAAAAAAAGAAAAAATATCTTTCCACACACCACTCCTGAAACTGGAAAAAACGAATGCATACTGGGGGTTGTCAGAGGATATTCATGAAAAAGTGGAAATAAATGTTAACCTGGGGTTTAATTATAAGGTCAACTCTGAACAAATGAACAACCTACTGGAAGTTTTCATAAATGATGAAAAAACAGATTATAAAATTATTTCTGAAGGAAATCATAAAAAAATTGAACTAGCTGTATTAAATCCTGAAATTGAGGCAACAAAAGCACTTGCCAGAAAAATTATTGTGAACAAAGGCTTGAAGTGTGTAAATAGTGAATGGAAAAGCAAACAAATATTCAGGGAAGTAATTAATATTCCTCCAAAAGAGAAACTGATGGTTACCCAAATGCTTTCAGGCTTTGAAGAGGGAAAAGGTGTAATTACGGTTAATACTACTCAAAAACTTATCGGCACTGATCTCAAACGTTTTGTTAGTGTCGATCCTAAAGTAAATTTTGAGGTAAAAGCTCTTAAAAACGGACTTTTAATTAGTGGTGATTTTATTGAAGGGGAATCTTATAAAATAAATATCTCAGGAAATATAAAAGGAGTGTTTGGAAAAGAGATGGGTGAAGATTATTCCCAATATGTATCCTTTGGAAAAGTTGAGCCATATATCAAATTCACGGATGAAAGTGCTGTTTACTTATCTTCAAAAGGCAACAAAAACCTTGGACTGACCATAATCAACATTCCAAAAGTCAGACTTCAGATATTTAAAATATTTGAGAATAACATCCTTCAATACATGAGAAACGGAAAGAGCTGGGATTATTTTTATGATGATGACCAGTATCACGACTGGTATGGCTGGGATATGGATAAGAACTATGGAAAGGTAGTTTTAAACAAAATCATCGACACAAAAACACTTCCAAAAAATGGCAACATAAGTTTGTTGAATATTGATCTCAACGAAATAAATTATTCAGGTGATTTTAAAGGCCTTTATATTGTCAGGGTTGAATCGACTGAAAAAAAGTGGTTACAGGATATTCAACTTGTTTCAGTTTCTGACATTGGTTTAATTGTTAAAAAAGGCATTAACAATATTAAAGTATTTACCAATTCTATACTGGATGCGACTCCTTTGTCGGGGGTTAAAATATCATTTATCAGCAGTAATAATCAAAAAGTATATTCTGCAAGTACTAATAGTGAAGGTTTAGCTAATCTGAGTGATATGGAAAACAAAATTCCCGGCTTTTCAGTCGCTATGGTAACTGCGCAAAAAGGAGAAGATTTTAATTACATCATATTTAATAGATCCAGGGTTGAAAAATCCCGTTTTGATGTTGGAGGCAAAAGAAGCAGAGGCGTAAATTATGATGTTTTTATTTATGGCGACAGAGATATATACAGGCCCGGAGATTCAGTTTATATAAATACTGTTGTCCGTACAATGAACAGGGAAGTTGTAAAGGATATTCCTGTAAAGATCAAGGTGGTATTACCTAATGGCAGGAAGTTTCTTTTGTTAAAAAAACAACTTGATAATGAAGGTGCTGCTGAAGCTCGCTTCTTCCTTCCATTAGGTGTTCTTACCGGGACTTTCACTATTGAAGTGTATTCGGGTAATGACATCTTCCTGAAATCTTCAAGAATAAAAGTTGAAGAATTTATGCCTGACAGAATAAAAGTAGATGCAAAATTAGATAAAGAAAAATATGAAACCGGAGATACAATTGAACTTAGTGTTAATGCAATGAACTTATTTGGCCCTCCGGCTGCCGGCAGAAAATATGAGATCGAGATGCAACTGAACCGAAGATCGTTTACACCAAAAGACCTGAATGAATATATTTTTAACATCACTTTACCTGACAGAATTAGTTTTGACAGGATAGTCAGGGAAGGCAAGACAGATGATAAGGGTAACGCAAAGGAGAATTTCTTATTACCTCAACATAAAAACATTGGAGTTTTAAACGGTAAAATCTACACTACGGTTTTTGATGAGACTGGAAGACCGGTAAACAGACTTTCCCACTTTGAGATTTATACTCAAAAAATATTTTTTGGGATAAAAAGATTCGATTATTGGACAGGCACCAAAGATCCAATACAAATAGCTTTCATTGCCTCCGACCGCAATGGCAAGGTGCTTAATGGCGTGCCGGCAATAATACAGATAAAATATATTACATGGGAAACAGTTATTGAGCGAAGAGGAAGACGTTTTCGTTATAATTCCCAAAGAAAAGAAATGCTCGTATTTACTAAAGAATTAAGTCTGAATGGTACTGAATCACAAATAAGTTACACCCCGCTGAGGTCAGGCAAATACGAAGTACAGATCATGTCGGAAGAGGAAGACTCATATGTTAATGCTAGCTTTTATGCTTATGGATGGGGTGATACAGATTACAACTCTTTTGAGGTTAGTAAAGAAGGCGAGATCACCATGGAGTTTGATAAAGAGATCTATGAGATTGGTGATCAGGCAAAAATACTGTTCAAATCCCCTTTTAATGGAAATATACTGGTAACAGTCGAACGCGAAGATGTGATTGATCATTTCTATCTCAAAACAAATAAAAAAGCTGCAAGCCTTAATCTAAAAGTCAGGGAAAACTTTCTTCCAAATGTGTACATCACTGCTACTGCCATCAGGAAGATTGATGATGCAAATATCCCTCTAATGGTAGCTCATGGCTTTGCACCACTTAAAGTAGAAAAGCTATCTAATAAATTAAAAATCACTATCGATGCTGTGGAAAAATCCAGATCAAAAACCCGGCAGAGAATAAAGGTTAAAACAAAGCCAAATACTGAACTAACGATAGCTGTGGTAGATGAAGGAATCTTACAGCTTACTGATTTCAAAACACCTGATCCCTATGGATATTTTTATCAGAAACGTGCTCTGGAGGTTAATTCTTTTGATATATATTCGTTTTTATTTCCTGAACTGAGTTCAAAAGTTTCGAGTATTGCCGGTGGTGCAGGAATGGATATGGGTAAACGTATCAATCCTCTTGCAGGAAAAAGAGTTCAGCTTGTGGCATTTTGGAGTGGAATAAAAAATACCGGCTCAAATGGAGAATGTAGTTTCGATATTGACATTCCACAGTTTTCAGGAGCTCTGAGGGTGATGGCAGTAGCTTATAAAGGAGAAACGTTTGGGATGGCTGAGCACACTATAAAAGTAGCTGATCCTGTTGTAATAAGCACAGCTTTACCGAGGTTTTTAAGTCCCGGTGATAATGCAAAAGTCCCGGTTACAATAACGAATACTACTTCAAAATCAACCAAAGCCAAAGTGAGTATAAAAGTTGAAGGCCCTTTGGAAATCCAGGCAGAATCTTCAATATCGATTGAGCTTCCTGCAAATGCAGAGAAACAGGTTATGTTTGATGTTGCAGCCATACGGAATATTGGTAATGCAAAAGTTAAAGTATATGTTAGTGCCTTTAATGAAGAATTTTCTGAAACGGTCAATATTCCTGTCCGCCCTCCTTCGGGTTTGATGAAAATTAGTGCTGCAGGCGTGGTCAAAGGTGATGACAAGCTGTCGTTTAACGTAAAAACTGATTTTATCGAAGGTACAACAAGTTCAAGTCTTTTATTGAGTAAATCTCCTATAGCTGAATTCTCTAAAGATTTAAGCAGCCTTATCCGCTACCCTTATGGTTGCCTGGAGCAGAGTGTTTCGAGTGCATTTCCGCTCATATATTATCGTGACCTGGCAAAATCTCTGGAACAGGAAAAAAACACCACAGTTTTTAACCCAGACTATTTTGTTCAGCAGGCGATATTAAAAGTTGAATCAATGCAGCAATATAATGGCGGCATGTCATACTGGCCAAACGGAGGTTATATCAACTGGTGGGCTACTGCTTATGCAACTCATTTCCTTTTTGAAGCAAGCAAGGACGGCTTTGAATTAAATAGCAAAGTGCTGGATAATGCTTATAAGTTTCTTAAGCAAAGCGTTAAGAAAAAGGAAAGCAGGGAGTATTTTTATTATGATGAAGATAGGGTTGTCAAAAAAATGATAACTGCGAAAAGAGAAATTTTCTACTCCCTTTATGTGCTTGCTCTTGCTGACAAGCAGAATTTGTCCATTATGAATTACTATAAATCCAATCTCAACCTGCTTTCTGTTGATAGCAGATATATGCTCGCCGCAACATATGCCCTTATCGGAGATAAATACAGCTATCAGGCTATTATCCCTGCCTCATATGGAAGCAAAGAATCGAAAAGAACAAGAGGAGGCTGTTTTAATTCTGCAATCAGAGAAAAAGCAATTTCATTGTATACATTACTGGAGGCTGATCCTGATAATGGACAGATAGGCTTTATTGCAAAATCCTTATCCGAAGAACTGAAAAGAAAAAAATGGCTGCCTACACAGGAGAAATCATTCTCATTACTTTCACTCGGCAAGCTGGCAAAAAAGGCTTCAGAAGAGAATGTTGTTGCATCAATAAAGATCAATGGAGAAAATATTGCAGATTTTACCGGAAAGACACTGAAGCTTGTTAATGACCTGAATAATAAATCTGTGGAAATTACAACAGCAGGAAGCGGAAGGCTTTATTACTTCTATGAAGTGGAAGGAATTAGTAAAAGTGGTAAATATAAAGAGGGAGATAGTCACTTAAGGGTCAGGAAATATTTCTATGATCGTTTTGGAAATGCTCTGACATCTGACAATTTTGCACAAAATGACCTTGTAATTGTGAAAGTGTCAATACAATCGCTCGATGACACAAAGGTTGAAAATGTTGCAATAACAGATATCTTACCCGCATGTTTTGAGATTGAAAATCCTCGTGTTACAATAAGCCGGGGTATGGATTGGATAAAAAACAAGAGCCATCCCGACTATATGGATATTCGTGACGACAGGATCTCATTTTTTTGCGATGCCACCCTGAGACCTAAAAATTTCTACTACATGATAAGAGTAGTATCAAAAGGCTCATTCAGGATGGGGCCTGTTGGTGCTGATGCGATGTACGATGGGCAGTATCATTCATATTCAGGTGGAAGAACGGTGAATGTTAGGTAGTAGGTTGTAGGTAGAAGGGAGTAGAGAAGAAGCTGTTACTTAACAATGAAATAATCGAGTAATCGAATTATTTTATCAGTGAATATCAGTTGCATCAGTGTTCTATTTTTAATCATGAATTAGTTTTAGTGGAATTTAGTGCTTTTGAGATTTAGTGGCAAAAAAGAAATTAAAATATACGGTTTTACTAATAGCAGGCCTGTTTATCATCTTCCTCTTGCTTGATGTCATATTTCCATTCAAGGTAAAAGAAGATTATTCCCAGATTGTTGTTGCAGATGATGGAAGCATACTCCTCGCCTTTCTAAACAGAGAGGATAAATGGCGTATGAAAATTGATATTGAAGAAATTAATCCTCTGCTCAAAAAGACAATTATCTACAAAGAGGATAAGTATTTCATGTACCACTTTGGCATCAACCCTATTGCAGTTTTAAAAGCTCTTTTTGTTAATATTATTCAAAGGGAAAGAGTATCGGGAGCCTCAACTATTACTATGCAGGTGGCGAGATTGCTTGAGCCAAAAGAGAGAACATATCTTAACAAGACAAAGGAGATGTTCAGGGCACTTCAACTGGAGCTGCGTTACAGCAAAAGCAAGATACTTCAGTTATACCTGAACCTTGTTTCCTATGGAGGAAATATTGAGGGAGTGAAATCTGCATCACTCTTGTATTTCCAACAGATGCCCCAAGCATTGAGCCTGGCACAAGTCGTTACACTTGCCATTATCCCAAACAGACCTACCTCATTAAAATTGGGCAGGAATAATTCCTTTATTATTCAGGAAAGGAATAAATGGCTTGAGTATTTTAAAAAAGCGAGCTTGTTTACAGAAGATGAAATTGAGGATGCTCTGGAAGAACCTCTTGCTATGGAACGTCATGAAGCTCCTAAACTTGCCCCTCATTTTTCTCTCCAATTGAAAAAGCTGTACCCAGGCATTAATACTATAGAAACTTTTCTTGATCCTGAAATACAGGAAATGATTGAGAACCTTACATATAATTATATCCGTCCGTTAAAGGTCATGAATATTACAAATGCAGCTGTTATAGTTGTAAATAACCGGACAAATGCTATTGAAGCTTATCTTGGTTCGGCTGATTTTTATGATGATAAATCCCATGGACAGGTTGATGGAGCAATTGCTGTTCGTTCACCGGGCAGTACTTTAAAACCATATTTGTATGCGCTCGCCATTGACAAAGGAGTTGTTACTCCTCATTTCATACTTTCAGATATCCCGGTGAATTATGGAGGCTACAGGCCTGATAATTATGATGCGAAGTTCAGAGGCCTGATCACGATGGAAGATGCACTTGCATTGTCGCTTAATGTTCCGGCAGTTAATTTACTCAATGACATTGATGTTAATTATTTTATTGAGAAGTTAGGATCAGCAGATTTTGGAAGTATAAAAAACAATTCAGCAAATCTTGGCTTATCAGTGATACTTGGTGGATGTGGTGTTAAGCTTACAGAACTTACTGATCTGTTTCGTGCATTCGCAAACCAGGGAATTTTTTCTAAGATGAAATGGACGAAAGAAGATTGTGTCACAGGCTATGATACTTTGTTTAGCTCTGCAGCATCTTATATGATAACTGAGGTTTTAACAAAAGCGGAACGGCCTGATCTTCCTGCAAAATACGGAAACAGTATACATCTGCCAAGAATAGCATGGAAAACAGGAACTTCGTATGGTCGCAGGGATGCATGGAGTATTGGTTATAATATGGAATATACTATTGGAGTATGGGTAGGGAATTTCCCTGGAATTGGTGTGCCTGAAATGAACGGAGCTTCCCATGCAGCACCCTTGCTTTTTAAAATATTTAATAACATTGATTACGATGGCAAAGCTGAGTGGTTCATGCAACCTGATGAGATGGATTACCGCCTTGTTTGTTCAGAATCCGGCTTGCCTCCCTGGGATTTTTGTGATAACCTGGTAATGGATGCTTATATTCCTGGCATCTCCCCATCACGAAAATGTCAGCATATGAAAGCTGTGTTTTTAAGCCCCGATAGAAAAAAATCATTTTGCAGATCATGCCTTCCTGAAGCAGGCTACAGAAAAGAGCTGATGCAGAATCTTAGTCCGGAAATAATTACTTTTTATGAAGAAAATAATATTCCATACACAAAGATACCCCCACATAATCAAAAATGCTCAAGGGTTTTTGTAGATAATGCCCCTGTGATCACCTCACTGAACGAGGGTATTGAGTATATTTTGATGAAAAACGAAGAACAACAACTGATGCTATCATGTAGTGCTGAGAATGATGTCAATTTGGTTTACTGGTATATTGATGATAAATTCTTCAAATCCTCCCCTGCTTCACAAAAAATCTTTTTCAATCCCAAAGCCGGTGAAATCAAGATATCCTGTACTGATGATAAAGGCCGGAATACTGATATTTGGATACAGGTAACAATTTTATAACTAGGTCTCATTAATTTTAATTACATTTATACTTAGTTAACTGATTTGTCGTTTATCGCATATAACAATCTTCACCTTTATGAAGCAATTACGAATCTCTGCAGTCTCCTATATAAATTCACTCCCTTTTGTTTATGGCATCAGAGAATCAGGCCTCCTGAAAAATTATGAGCTTAGTCTTGATGTGCCATCCATATGTGCTGAGAAATTAAGAAACAATGAAGTAGATATTGGTTTGATACCCGTTGCAATGATCCCTGAGATTCCTGATGGAAAGATACTGACAGATTATTGCATAGGAGCTAGTGGACCGGTAAGGTCTGTTGTTTTGGCAAGTAATAAACCACTTGATCAAATCAAGAAGATATACCTCGATACAGAATCAAGAAGTTCAGTGCGCCTGGCAAGAATATTGGCAGATAACTTTTGGAATATTTCGCCCGAATGGGAAACAATTGACATCAATAATGTTGAAAAATTCAATGAAGAGGATGCCGCAGTTTTGATAGGTGATAAAGTGTTTAAATATGAAATGTCTTTTAATCACATATACGACCTTGCTTCTGAGTGGCAAAAATTCACTTCCCTCCCTTTCGTCTTTGCATGCTGGGTTTCCAATAAGGAGATACCTTCCAATATCATACAACAATTTAACCGGGCTGTTGCATATGGCGTTGATCATAAAATTCAGGCAATTGAACAACTCGCCGAAAAGAAAATAAACAATATTGACATGGTGGAATACATTCAAAATAACATCAATTATGATTTGAATGAGAGAATGTATGATGGCTTGAAGTTGTTTCTGGATTATCTCAGAAGATAGATATGAGATTATGAGATATGAGACTATGAGATAATGAGATAATTATTCAATGATACAATAATCCGGAATTGAACTTTTGAACCTACTGACCTGTGAACCTGCTATCTTTTTAACCTTTAACTCATCTCCATGCTTCCACATACTCCTCTTGTATCTGAGTAATCGCCTTGGCAATCTCTATATATGCCTCATCTGCTAAATTGGCTAGTGAAACACGTATCGACCATTCAGGTGCATCAAAACCACCTCCGTTTAATAAAACTACAGAACATATTTCAGCAAGGCGGAAAAGAATATCTACAGGCTCGTAATTATCCTTTAGGTATTGAGCAAATTCTTTTCCATGATTTTTTTCTGCCCATAACATGATGTCCAGTTCAGCATAATATCCTGCTCTGTGAGGATTAGGTCTCAGTTCAAATTCAAGCCCATTATAAAGTAGTTTCAAGCGATCACT
>JAIOTT010000371.1 GCA_021106655.1 Bacteroidales bacterium | reverse complement strand
TATTGATTTAAGCTGATTAATTCATGAACTTCTATTGAGATCTAATTATAAGCCACTGATGCATGAATGAAGAAAAAGAGTAATTATCATAATTTGTTATTAAGCAGAGTATGTCAATAAATTTAAAATTATGGCCAACGCTGAGCACTGCAACCCAAAACATTTCACCTTTCATTTGAAATTTCATATATTTGCTTAGTAATGTTTAATAAACGAAAAGATATTGTAAACGACATATATTAGTTTTTATGTTAGCCACAAGTGGTATTGACATCCTATGTATAAAAAAGCTGCACTAATGTTTACATATTTGGAAACAATTATGTATTTTTGCACAAAAATTACAAATAATTAAACCGATTGAAATAGTCCTGCTTCCAGAAGCAGAGAAATTCGTTGATAAGATTGAGAAATCTGCAAGAATAAAATTATTTTATGCAATTCGTAAAACTAAAATGCGAGTTTATGGGGATTGGTTTGAGAAACTTAAAAGTTCGAAGGATATTTTTGAGTTTAGGATTAAGGACAGTAATAAGTTTTTTCGACTTTTTGCTTTTTGGGATAGTACAGGTGATACCGAAACGCTAATTGTTTGTACACACGGATTGATTAAGAAAACAAACAAGACCCCAAAACATGATATCGAAAAAGCAGAAATGACTAACGAAAAATATTTCAAAGGATTGTTATAAAATTCATTATTATGAAAACAACAAAATATAAAAGATTTGAGGACTTAGAAGACAAGTACTTTGGTAAAAAAGGAACTCCAAAGAGAGATGAATATGAGTTTGATTTAAAAATGGAATTAATTGGAGAAAAAATAAAGCAATTAAGAATTCAAAACAACTTGACTCAATCCCAGCTTGGAGAATTGATAGGTGTAAAACGAGCACAGATTTCAAAACTTGAACATGGAAATCATAGCGCATCGGTTTCGACCATTATGAAAGTATTTCATGCAATGAAAGCCAAAGTTAGATTGAAAATTGAGACGAACGATAACATAGAATTTGCGTTTTAAATCCCACCAGTTGCCATGCATATGCAATCTTGTACAGGAAAAGAATTTTGCCAGCGCTCATTACATAAATATCTTTGAAGGTACTGTCACTTTTTTCTATATTTGTATTTAAGAAAATCACATCGTTATGAATTCAACCAGATTAAACATTTTATTACTACTCCTGTTACTGCCTCTCTCTTTATGTTTTTCTCAGAAATCGATTGATGAAGAAATTCTTATCCCGACAAATGACACGAAGTTATTTGCCAACATTCGGGGATCTGACAGTACAGCGCCAATTATACTTTATCTTCACGACGGCCCATGCAGCCCGTTAGGTGTACCGTTTTTAAAAGCATATGCCGGGCCACAACTTGAAAAGGATTTTATTATGGTTTACCTTCATCAGAGAGGAATTATGAAATCCCTTCGCGTACCCGACAGCACTCATACAATATCAAATTATGTTGATGATGTTTTTTATGTAGTTAAGTATTTAAAGAAAAGATTTAATGGCAGAGATATCGTATTATTCGGACATTCCTGGGGAGGTTTTTTAAGTTATCTATTCATATTAAAACATGATAATGAAGTACAGAAGGCGGTTATTACTTGTTCGCCAACTAATGTAGAGGAAATGACATACAGAAGCATTGAGATGCTCCTTGATTGGGCAGAGGAAACAGAAAATCAGGAAGCTCGCGATGAAATACTACCTTTAGAGTACATATCATTTAAGGAGAATCCTGAGGATTTTGAGATCATGGGGAAATGGCTCAGAAGAGCATATGGCGGCTGGCATCGTAATATGTCAACTGAGAAGGTATACAGTGTAATTGATTACGAAAGTAATTTTCCTGCATGGTTTAATGAGCAAAAAAAATATGAGAAAATCCTGCGTCCCGAGATTCTGCAAATAAATCTTAGTGACAGTTTGTTTCAATTAAAAACTCCCTTGCTTTGTATAGCTGGGAAAGAGGATGTTGATGTTCCATGGGAAATGATCAAAAATGACTATGAGAAATATGGAGGAGAAAAGAGCTTTGTTCTGTTCGAGAACAGCCACCATATGGTTTTTATTGATGAGGAAGAACGCTTTGTTGAGGTTGTCAGGAGTTTTTTGAGTGGAAAATAGTTTGAGGAACATTGTATTGTGAATTGTGCAACAGGCACACCGTGCATATGCCAGCTTGTACGGAAAAGATTTTGTCCACCCTGGTGGATAATTAAATATAATACGTAAATTTAGAAAAAAATAGCAGCCTGCTAATGTGGCCAAACGCAAAAGCCGGCATATACACTCACCGATATGTGGCATATTCCGGGTTTTTGGATATGATAAAGAAGATTGCTTATGGATAATATCTATGAATTGCAATTTCAGAATTTGGATTTTGAAGGCTTAAAGATCCTATTAAAATGGGCTGAAAAAGAGGGGTGGAATCCTGGTACTTATGATGCTGATGTATATTGGGCAACTGATTCGGAAGGCTATTATGGATATTATTACAAAGGTGATCTTATTGCCGGCGGTTCAATTGTTTCTTATAATAAGGAATTCGGATTTATGGGCTTTTTTATCGTTAAACCAGAGTATAGATCCTGTGGAATTGGCAGGAAGCTTTGGTATCAAAGACGAGATGCCTTATTGTTAAGATTAAATAAGGGTGCTTCAATAGGGATGGATGGTGTTGTTTCTATGCAGCCATTCTATCAAAAAGGCGGCTTTGAAATTGCCTTTAGAGATATTCGCTATGAAAAGAAAGGAGTGCCATTTAGAATTGATGGAAATATTCATCCAATAGAAGAAGATGATATTTCATCAATCTTAGCATACGATAAACAATGTTTTGGGTTTTCACGTCCACAGTTTATGGTCCCCTGGTTAAAACTTCCAGGCAATAAAACTTTTAAGTATGTTGAGAATGATCAAGTTAAAGGATTCTCCATTGTAAGAAAAGCAAATACAGGATATAAAATTTGCCCTCTGTTTGCGGATAATGAAAACATTGCTGAAGAACTTTATAAAGCTTGTTTAAATTCAGTAATTGGTGAACCACTGTATATTGATATTCCCACCATAAATCAAGGATCATTAAATCTAATTAAAGAATATAAGGTAAAGTATATTTTTGAGTGTGCAAGAATGTATTATGGCAAATTTCCGAATATTGAGGTTGATAAGGTTTATGGAGTAACTACTTTTGAATTGGGTTAAGTTTTCTTTTATGATGAGAAGCAAAAAAATCAGAATAAAAAATCTTAGGATAACTACCTTGTTTATTCTGTTTCTATTTATTGTAATAGCTTTTCTCTCTAATAGCACCATAGTATTTTTTTTTAAAGATAAAATCTGGGCACATAAAGTAAATAGTATTGAGAAACTCAATGAAGCAAATAAATTGTTTTCCGGAGTGGAACTTGATGTTGTGTTTTATGTTAAAAACAATTATTTTGATGTTAATCATCCACCTGATAAGTCTCTGAATTTATTATTAGCTGAATATTTTCAATTCCCAATAAATAATTCTAATTACAAATACTGGATTGATTTTAAGAATCTCAATAAAGATAATGAATTACAATCTTCCACCAGACTGGATTCTATTACAAAGTTATTTAATTTAAGCACAAGCAATATCATTGTGGAATCTGAAAATCCACAATTTTTAAAATCATTTCAGAATAAAGGATTTCTCACTTCCTGCTATTTACCATCAGGATTACATGCTCTTAATGAAGACAGTTTAAAAGTAGTACTTGAACAGATAAAAATGGATTTGATTACTTATGAAAGTTTTTATATTTCTATGGATTATAAAGATTATCCCATTGTAAAAAAACACTTCCCTGATAAGAAAAAATTATGCTGGTTTACGACCTATGGCTCAATGAATAAAATTAAAGCGAGATTATTGTTATATGAAATTTTATTGGATGATGATGTTGATGTGTTACTTATTCCTTCTTAATCTGAATAATTCATAAATGTTGATAATATTATGGTTTTCTTTGTGATACTTCGTGATGTACTTTGTGTTACTTCGTGTTAAAAAAATAACCACAAAGGTGCACAAAGGATTGCACAAAGTACCACTAAGCTTATGTAAATAATCAAGTAAAAAAAGAAACAATAAAGGCTAAGCAAACAGTAACCATTGTAAAGAAAGTTTTTTTAAAATCTGATGGTAAATTCCGGGAAAGCAAATGAAGAAATTTTATACAGCACTTAAAGCACTAAAGGAAATCTACCCTCCATATTTAGTACTATTAGTTATTACTCCCATTATCACAGGATTCATTATCGATCATGAATTATCTGATAGCAGGCATATTATCATTAACTTAATATGGATTCCTCTATTTACAATTCCTTTTATTCTTGTACAGAAAAGGATTATTTACCAATTAGCCACCCTAATATATTTCTTAATAGGTTTGATAGAAATTGGTCATTGGATAATATTAAAAGGTCCTGTAACCTTAACGAGTCTTTTAGTAATGTCTAATACTAATTATCTGGAAGCCATAGAGTTTTTGGATTTGAAAGCTACTACTGGACTATTGATCCTAATTCCTTATACTTTTTTGTTTTTCTTTTCTTTCAGGCATTCTCCCAAATATTTTCAATCGAAAATTAAACCATATATTATTGGAGCTGTGTTACTTGTATCAGCTATCTTCATTTTTGAAAATGCCATTCACGAAAGATTTATTAGAAAAGGAGTACCTCAGATAGTAAAAGTATCCTTCTCTTTTATAGATAAAATAAACCTATACAGGGAAGCAATGCAAGAGATTGATCCCCGAATCCTTAATGCAAATTCAACATTTATTGCCAGCCGACAAACTTTTGTTCTGATTTTAGGAGAGTCATGTAGCAGACAGCATATGTCTTTGTATGGAGCTTCAAGAAATACCAACCCTAAATTGGAAAGGAGAAATGATTTAATTATTTATGATAACGTAGTTTCACCTTACTCAAACACTCTTAATTCTGTATTATCAATGTTTTCTCAATCGAATATAGAGCGAAAAATAAGTTTCGAAAATAGTATAGATATAATAGATGTTTTTTATTCTGCCGGCTTTAAAACTTACTGGATTTCAAATCAATCACCTATTGGAATATGGGATAATCTGGTGACTGTATTTGCAAAAAAGTCAGACTATTTCAAATTTGTCAATACAACGAGTAATTCATCATTTGAAGCAATACTAACTACTTCTTATGATTCTAAATTATTTAAACCTTTTATTTCAGCATTAAAGGAAGATGTTAGTAAAAAGTTCATCGTTCTGCACCTAATGGGAAGTCACTCTTCCTATTCAAAAAGATATCCGTCTGATTTCGATATTTTCAACGGAAGCAATAACAGAGAAGAAACAATAGCCGAATACGACAACTCTATGCTTTATAATGATTTTATAATTGATAGTTTGTTAAATATTATTATTACTAATGATTCTCCACAAAATAGCTCTATCATATCAGCCATTTATTTATCTGATCATGGTGAAAATGTTTATGATGAGTTGGATAGAGTAGGCCATGACTATTCCAAAGAATTACCAAATGCTAATGTGGAGGTGCCATTTATAGTTTGGCTTTCTCCTGGATATTTAAATTTGAATCCTGAAAAAGTGAAAGTTATAAATTCTAATCGTAATAAGCCTTTTGTTTCTGATGATTTGTTTCATTCAATAATGGATTTGAATGGTATCCAAAGTTCATATTTGGAAGAAGAAAGAAGTATCTTTAGTGAAAAATTTAATGAAGCACGTCAGAGAATTTTGGAAGATGGAAAAGATTACGACAAAAAATAAAAAAACCTTACTAACCAACTTATCTACTAAACCACTTAACCATAATACCGCCATGAAAACATCAAACTTCAGTCTTTTTACACGTTTAAGAATCTGGCTTAAATATAGAGTCAAAGCAATCACTCCTGGAAAAAATGCATTAAAAGGTGCAACTCTTTCATTGTCTATATTTACTGGCATTATTTGGCTTTTATTGGCTATAGGCTCTTCAATTTCTATTAAAGATCCCTGGTCATTACTACTCTACCTGGCTGTGATCATCACCTCAGTAATCGTTGGTTTTCTTTTAATATTTATAATAAAACTCCTTCATGATATTCCACGTCATTATAAACGTGTATTGTTTGTATCCATTCCTCTTTTATTTATTTCTTTTGCTTTTGAATATTATATTATTGTCTTCTTTATCATAATCGCTTCTATGATTGGAGCTTCTGTAGGAGTATTAAAGAAACCAGGCTATAAAAATCTTAGTATGGAAGCACGAATATTAACAATAATTGGAATGTTTTTAAGTGTATCCGGGTTGGCAACATTTATCATACTGTATATCCCTGTCGGCTTTGATGAAAATATACCGGAAAATGCGGCGCTGAAGTCTCCGGCTAAAATTGAGCATATTCAAGCAAGTTCACCTGCTGATAAAGGAAGTTATAAAGTTAAAATTCTTACTTACGGAAGTGGAAAAGACAAACATCGTCCGGAGTTTGGTGCAAATGTCAATATTAAAACAGATTCAGTTAACGGTCTTCCTTTCATCGACAACTGGAGGGGTTTTGGAGGTTGGGCGCGTACAAAATTCTGGGGACTTGATGCACGGTCATTGCCCCTTAATGCAAGGGTTTGGTATCCCGAAGGTGAGGGTCCATTCCCACTTGTGCTTGTTGTTCACGGTAATCATTTCATGCAGGACTATTCCGATCCCGGCTATGATTATCTGGGTGAACTTCTTGCCTCCCGTGGATATATCCTGGCTTCCGTTGATGAAAATTTTATTAATGGTTCATGGTCAAATGTTATCGGCTGGTTGAAAAAGGAAAATGATGCCCGCGCATGGCTTTTACTTGAACACCTCAGGCTATGGCATCAATGGAATAAAACCCCCAAACATGTTTTTTATGATAGAATTGATACAAATAATATATGTCTGATTGGCCACTCCAGGGGAGGAGAAGCTGTGGGCCATGCTGCATGTTTTAATACTCTCCCTTATTACCCGGATGATGCTCTGGTTAAGTTTAATTATAATTTTAATATTCAATCAGTGATCGCAATTGCTCCCTGCGATGGACAGTATAAACCGGCAAAAAGCAAGACCGCTTTTAAAAATGTGTCATATCTTGTTTTACATGGTGCTCATGATGCAGACGTGAGTACGTATATGGGTTCTCGGCAATATGAGAGAATCAGTTTTACCGACAGTTTATATCATTTTAAGAGCGGATTATATATTTATGGTGCAAATCACGGGCAGTTCAATACCACCTGGGGTAATAACGATATTGCACACCCATTTACAGGCCTGCTTAACCTAAAGCAATTATTACCTGAAAAAGATCAAAGGCAGATCGCAGAAGTTTATATTAGTGCATTTCTTGAAGCAACATTGAATAGAAAGACCGAATATCTACCACTCTTTGCAGATGCACGGACAGGATCTGACTGGCTTCCTGAGACAATTTACCTGAATCAGTTTGAAGATTCAAAGACCAGGGTACTTTGCAATTTTGATGAAGACCTCAATCTAGGTAGTTTAGGAAAACACAAAGATGCTATTTCCGGAGAAAATCTCAGTGTGTGGCACGAACAACTCATTACACTTAAGTCTGGAAACAAGGGAACACGGGCTGTTTATCTTGGATGGAACGATAAAGACTCTCTGCAGGCTGTTTATTCAATAAGCCTGGATAATGTTGACCTTGAACTGGACTCATTATCCGTTTTTTGTTTTTCTCTGGCTGATGCCGGCGAAGAGTCTGATCCCCGGTCTAAAGGGAAGTGGCTGCAGCAGGAGCAGAAGAAGCAACATGAGCAAGAAAAGAAGGAGGATAAGGAAAAGCGGCAGCAGCAGGAGCAGTTGCAGGAAGAAAAGAAACGGCAGCAGCAGGAAAAGAAGAAAGACAAGGAACCTATAGATTTCACAATACAATTAGAAGATAGTGCCGGACAAATAGTAAAATTCCCCTTAAGCAGTTTTTCTTATTTGCAGCCAACGTTTAAACCAAAGCTGATGAAAGTGGATTTTCTTAGTAATGATGATGATGAATGGGATGTAGTGTTTCAAATCTTCCTATACTCGCTTTCTGATCTTTTTAAGCTAAACCCGGAATTTGATTATAAACATCTGTATAAGATCAGCTTTATTTTTGATCGCAGTAAAAAAGGTGTTGTTATTATTGATAAGATTGGGTTTATGAAGAATCTTAGAACAATTTGAAAATGAGATAATTTGAAAATGACAGAAAGGATCCAGGTTAACAGGCAAATCAAAATGTTCAATCATTAATCGATTATTCTTTTTTTACCACAAAGGCGCACAAAAGGATTTTCACAAAGGACTACAAAGGATTCAAAAAATTAATGGTATTAACAAAATAGTGTTGTTATATTTACACCAATGTTTTCCAAAATCAGATTTAACAATTCAAAACTTTTTCCTATGAAAACAAAAAAGTACTTTTTAATATTTATGATTTTTATCTTCTTCTCTTTTTCAAATGCCCAGATAATCGAACTAACTTATACCGGTAAATCCGGCTCGTTTCACGTTCCACTCGACAGCATCTTGATTGAAAACCTTACCCATGCCGGAGACACGATGCTCTACTCTCCTGATACGGTAATTGTACTTGGAACTGTTGGGATCTTTGAAGACTTTGAAAAAAACAACTTTATGGTCCTTCAGAATTATCCAAATCCTTTTACAGATCAGACATACTTTGACTTTTATTTGCCTGATGCGGGTCATCTTGATGTTTCTGTTTACAACGCTATTGGAAAAGAAATTTCATCTTATGAAAATGAGCTTAGCAATGGGACACATTCATTTACTTTTATTTCAGGGAATGAACAACTCTACTTCCTTACTGTTAGATATAAATCTGAAGTGAAAACTATTAAGATGACAGCTATTTCTTCTAATCAAAAACAAAAATGTGATCTGAGTTATAATGGTTTGATATCAGATAAACCGGTT
>JAIOTT010000291.1 GCA_021106655.1 Bacteroidales bacterium | reverse complement strand
TTTGTAATGAACCTTGATTTTGCCCCAACATTCCTCGATTATGCTGGAGTTGAGATCCCTGAAGATGTTCAGGGCATGTCTTTAAAAAGCATTTTTGAAGAAAAAGATGAAGTATGGCGAACATCCATTTACTATCATTATTACGCGTTTCCGGCTTGGCATGATGTGCCAAAGCATGATGGAATCAGAAATAAGCAATTCAAGCTTATCCATTATTATGAGATTGGAGTCTGGGAACTTTTTGATCTGGGAAATGATCCGCATGAATTGAAAAATGTGTATGAAGACGGGGAATATGCCAGGGTAAGATATAGTATGGAAATAAAATACTATGCTATAAAAGAAGAATTTAAAGTAGAAGATTAAAGAATAAAGGCAAAAGAATAAAGAGAAGATACAAGAATAAAGTAAAAAGATAAAAGTAAAAGCAAGAATAATATAATTTGAGATAATTAAACATTTCGGGGGACGAAAATGAATGATTTATCAATAAGATTGTTTGAGTTTAGTGCTGAAACGATCAAATTTTCAAGAAAATTACCTGAATCGACAGAATACAAAGTGATCAGGTATCAACTAATAAAAAGCTCAACATCCAGTGGTGCAAATTACGAAGAAGCTCAAGCCGGGTCATCAAGAGCTGATTTTACCAATAAGGTAAGGATTTCTTTGCGTGAAATGCGTGAAAGTAATTATTGGTTGAGAACGATAAAAAAGGTTTATCAAAATGAGTATGATAATTCAGGCTTAGATAAACTTATACAAGAATCAAAAGAATTAAAATTCATTCTGGGATCTATCGTAACCAAAATGAGAAAAACATAGCACTTTAATCTTTATACTTTATTCTTTTGTCATTGCAAAAATATATTGTATTATTACTCATTGAAAATGGGGAAGACCTGTGAAAATCAGGCGCAGTCGCGCTGCCGTGAATGGTGACGAACTCAACAAAGACCACTATTGATCACATGATCAATGGGAAGGTGTTGAGCGAGGATGAACCTAAGCCGGAATACCCAAATGTTTTAACAAGCTTCGCGAAAAGGCTGAACATGACCTGTCTGTCATATTTAATCTGTAGAAATAAAATTCCAAACTGTTTTTCGCGGCATTTTGGCACTTAGGAGAATATTTTGAAAATATCAAAGTATCTGGTTGTCTGTATTGCACTTTTATTTTTCTTTTCATTATCAGCTGCTACGCTTCAGGGTCGTATTGTTGATAGTCAAAATGAAAAAGGTATTGAAACCGGGAGTATATATTTTATAGGTTCCGGCGAGGGAACCATAAGTGATATAAACGGGGTTTTTTCTTTAGAAACACCTGAAACGGGTAATGATACACTGCTTATTAAAGTGATCGGATATGAAAACAAAAAAGTACTTTTGCATTTTCCTGTAAAAAACATACTTGAGATTGAACTTGAAACACAGATTTTATCATTTAAAGACAAAGTGATCGTTACTGCGACACGAAGAGCAATAACATTAGATAAAGCTACTGTTTCATTGGATGTGATCGAACGTGAAAAGATCAATGGATCAGGCGCACATAATATTGCGGAACTATTAGAAAGTGTCGGTTCCCTTCAGATAAGGGATTATGGTGGAGTAGGGAATATGAAAACCATATCTCTTAGAGGAACATCTGCAGGTCATACCTTGCTTATGCTTGACGGTCAGCAAATAAATAATTCTCAAAATGGAGAAGTGGACCTTTCATTAATTTCTCTAGATAATATTGAAAGAATTGAAATAGTTCGCGGCGGTTCTTCAGCAATCTATGGATCGGATGCAATTGGTGGTGTAATACATATTCTTACTCGAGAAGCTGATAAAAATAATATCTTCGATTTGAAGGTTAGGCAAACATTAGCCTCTTTCAATACATATAGCATAGAAAGCAGTATTTCAAGCTCCATATCAAATTTTAGTATTTTAAGTACATATCAGTATTTAAAATCCCAAAGTGATTTTTCATATATAAATTCAATGGGGATTGTTGAAAAAAGAGAAAATAATGATGTAACGCGGCACCATCTCTATACTCAAATTAAATTTAATCCCCAAAAACTACTTAAGAGAGGATATCTTCAACTTAACTATAATTATATTAATAGTGATCGTGGTGCTCCGGGGACTATAACTTATCCTTTCCCTTATGCACGAATGCAAGATGAACAACATAATATTCATTTTAAATATTCAAATAACTCAAATGATCTTCGCCACAAGTTGCAAGCCCAAATATATTATTCATTTAACAATAATCACTATATAAATGAGCATCCTACTGATGTTCTATTTCCATCAAATGATCGCTATATAAATGAAGCAATTGGATCGGAAATTCAATTTACCTCAGTATTTATGCCTCAATTGATACTTAATTACGGGATAAGTGTAAGAGGAGATATTTTCAATAATTTGGGATTGGGAGAAAAATACAATCGACTGAGTTATGCTGCATATATTGTTGATGAAAGTGTATTTAAGTTTACCAGTCCATTGATATCATCTCTAAAGATAACTCCATCCTTAAGATATAATGGGAATAATAAATTTATTGATAATCTTTCTCCAAAAATGGGCTTGTTGATTAATTTGGGGCTAGCTGGTAATTTATCAATTAAGGGGAATATCGGCTATAATTACCGCATTCCGACTTTTAATGATCTTTATTGGCCAGCAGATACATATACAATAGGAAATCCATTGCTACAACCGGAATATGGAATGGATTGGGATGCCGGTTTTCGTTTTAATAATGAATATCTAAGCTTTGAAAGTATGTATTTTAATCAAAAACTGACCAATTTGATCACTTGGCAGGCGCAAGATTGGGTTTGGTCTCCTCAAAATATAGCGGAAGCAAGGATCAATGGAATTGAAAATGCTCTTAATATTCAGCTATTAAATAAAATGGTCCAATTTTCGGCAAATTACACTTTTATGAATGCTCTTGATCTTACAAATAGCAGTTTAGGTAATATTACTCAATTGACATATCGCCCCCAACATAGTGCTGATCTAACAATTGGTATCAACTATCACAAAGCTTCATTTAGATTTAAGACAAGTATCAATGGGAAACGCTATACAGACGCTGCGAACACAGAGGAAACGGCATTGCCGACATATATTTTAAATTCAATGATATTACGTTATCAATGGAATACTAAAATGATAAAACTTGATGGTATATTGGAGATCAATAACTTATTTGATGTTTCGTACAGTATGATGAAAGATATGCCAATGCCAGGTAGGGAAGTTAGATTTACTTTGAGTGGAAGCTTATTTAAAATAAAATAAAGTTGACGTAACCTTAATCAAAGAGCAATAGCTTCGATCGCATAATAGTAGAATTAATATTATAACAAAATCAATAGCTCCAGGTTTAAAACCGGAGCTATTGAAATATTGACAATATTTAAATTTCTATGATTATTTTAGCAAACTTTCCCGGGATTCAGGATCAAATTCGGATCAAAGGTTTTTTTAATACCTCTCAATAAACTCATATAGACCGGACCTGTCATCTTTTCAAGATAGGGTATTTTTGCAAAACCAATGCCATGTTCAC
>JAIOTT010000158.1 GCA_021106655.1 Bacteroidales bacterium | reverse complement strand
CAATTACCAGGTTTAATTTTGATCTTTTCATTTTAATCTCCTTTTTTTGCCACGAATGCACTAATTAAAACTAACTTTTTTCTGTGATAATCTGAGAAATCTGTGGCTGTATTTATTTAATTTACTTTAGTAGTACAAGTAATAATCAATCATAAGCCAGTCTGATTTTTTCATCAGCAAATGTTGGCCGAATAAGCTCATCCCATTCGGGAGATTCCCATGTTCCCAGTTTTGAATGTGTTATACGATATTTTTCAGGGATAGGATGTGTTCCTATCACCACTTTCATATCGTATTTTTCTTTTATGAACATCCTGAAATGATCAATATATGGGCATGGAGGATATCCAACTATAAATCCTGTAGCAAAATGAACTACTTCTGCTCCATTTTTTTTCATCTCTTCCGGAGCATACTCAATATTGCCTCCGGGGCATCCACCACAAGAGGTATAGCCAACCAACTCCACATTTTCATCCTTTTTATAAATATCAAATGCACCTTCCCTGTTTTGTAATGCCCTGAAGCATTTTCCGCCGGCACAAGAGCGGTAGCGATCGCAAATAATAATTCCAATTTTAGTTTTCTTTTTCATCTCTATATATTTTAATATTCAATTCCTTTTCTGGCCTGTATATCTTTCTGGAAATAATGTTTCACTTCTTTCATTTCTGTTACCAGATCTGCTCTATCAATAATTAGCTGAGGTGCATATCTGCCTGTCAGGATCAGTTCAACATGTTCAGCTTTATTTGTAATTATTTCGAGTAATTCTTCTGCTTCAAACAATTTATAATGCAAGGCAATATGTATTTCATCCATAATAACAACATCAAATTTTCCTTCTTTAATAATTTCATGCATTTCATCCAGTCCTCTTCTGGCAGCTTTAATATCATCATCCGTTGGTACATTAACAATAAAGCGTCCTAAGCCATATTGTTTTACAGTAATGTTTTTTAGGTATTTGTCAATTACTGCGATTTCACTATACGGCTTTCCTTTAATAAATTGTCCAATAAAAACCTTCAAGCCTGCCCCGGCAGCTCTTAATGCCAGGCCGAATGCAGCAGTAGTCTTTCCTTTACCATTCCCGGTGTACACATGTATATATCCATTCATTAAAGTAAATTATTAAGCATAATTGTTAACCATTTACAATTAACAATTATGTATTAATCGCTTTTAATACAATATCATTTTCCTGTACTTTCAAATCATTTGCAATAACCTTGCATTTTGCTTTAAGAAGGAAAAACAGAGAGCGGTCAACATTTGAAAGCCCTTCATAATTTCCTTGTCCCTTACTAATTACCATGTCAGCTCTATAAAATCTTTCTAAAAATGTATTATTACATAAATCTAAAATCGTTCCCGGTGCTGAAGTCCCGGAAGATATAATTTCAGCCACTTCATCAAGTCCGGAATCAATAGCATCCTTTAAAGTTACATCATTAATAACCGGTATATCACGCACAGCATAAGTTACAGCTTTCTCTAATTCTTCTATTAGGATTTTATCAAAAACAGACTCCCCTGCGTTATCTCCAAGGTAAAGTACTGATTTTGCTTTTTCGAGTTGTGTGACAAATTCGTTAAAATGCAAAATTGCAAAATCCTGTTTTAAAGTTTTTTCAAGATCTTTAATAATATTAAATTCCTTGTTTACACCTAAATCAATAACATTTCCTGCAATAGCAATCCTAATAGCAGTCAGAAGCCTGTTGTCGGATGCATATACAATTTTCTTTAATTTAGGATATAAGGATAAAGCTTCTTTTATATTTGCTTCTTTTATTTTTTTATAAGGATCATAAACACCGGTAATTTTTCTCACTTCCCGATAAATAATATCGCCTGTTTCGGGAGGTGTGTTGTCCATAGGAATATCTTTAAGCATATTGCCAACACTATCTATAAGATGTTTAATCTTATTTTCATCATCTGTTGAAACTCTCCCTGCCCGCAATGCCTGATACATAAAACATGGTAAACAATCCAGATATGTTTTCATAAACTACAATTTTATCATTTCTTACAATTGATCTTATAAATAAAATATAACGAAGACAAGATTATTGCCATAAAGAGGATGAAAAAAGGCTGATACCCAAACTGGCTGATTATCCACCCTCCAACTAAGGGAAAAATAGCAGGAATAATACTGCCGGCACCGGCAATCCCCGTATACAGAGCCCGGTTTTCGGTACCGGATATCTCAAGTAAAACACCATTCATCGATATACTGTAAGCAGTAAAAATAATACCTCCGATAATAAAAATAACTGCAAATAAAGACAAGGAAAACATCATAAATAATGGTAGGAGAAAAGCCAGTGCTGCACTTCCGTATAGCAAATAGCGGTATTTGTACTTCCCTGCATATATGAACAATACCAAAGCAGCTACAACACTGCCAATTACTTTGTACAATAAGAAAAAGCCTGTGTCAGCACTTTCTGTTTGATAAAACTCTTTTGCATATAAAATCACAAAAGGAAGTAGTGTGATACTAATACCCATTGTATTAATAAAACCCAGGAAGTATCCAAGTTTCCGGTTTTGTAATATCTCCTTTTTTACCATATGAAGGAAATGCCCCGGGGTTTTAACAATCATCTTTGAAGGGGTTACTTCTTTAAGATTCCAGAAACCAAGTGATGCAATAAAAAGCGCCCCGAAAGCAATAAAAAACAAATAAGCATAATTGACAGGGTATTCTGATATTGTTAAGACTTGTTTTGCAATCAAAGCCGCAAAAAACAAAATAATCCCTGTAACAACCTGTTTAATGGTAAAAAACGATTTTCTTGAATCATGAACCACTGATTTACCTAAAATGTCGGTATAACTGATATTTGAAAAAGCTCCACCAAGTGAAAAAATTGTGAGAAAAATGAAGATCAGCCAAATGATATAAGCTTGAGGTATCTGAAATGAAAAGTACAGAATAAGTCCTAAGCCCAGCAGTGAAAATATCCTTGAATTGATTCCCAGTAAGAGAAAAGGCTTTTTAAAGTGATAATTACTGATGAATGGGGCAAAAACAAGCTGTGTTAAACTCGAACCACCCAGCATAATAGAAGTCATTATACCAATATGAATTGCATTCCCACCGGCTTCAACCAACATGGCTGGTACTATGGTATCAATATCCATAAAATTCTGGGCAAAAGCTAAAAATCCGGCATGCCACAGGAATGAATTAAAATTACGTTTGGATATCTTTGGTGTTAAAAAAGTTTTAGCTGTCATTTAATGCATATTTACTAAAACGATTTTCATATTTTGTATATTGACTCTGAACTATTTTATAGCTGATTTCATAACTCCTGACTTTATTGTAAACAATTTAAAATCGCCTGGACCATTTTCCCACTCATCCTTTATCCAATGGAGATGTTTGCCAATTACATCAGCTATCTCCTCAGGCTGTTCAAGTACAACTTTTACAGGAACGAAATGCTCATTTATGATGCTAATATTTTTGCCAAATTGGGTAGAGACTAAAACATTTACATTCTTTTCTTTAAGAAATTTAACAATAGCCTCCCCTTTCTTTCGTGATCCATGTTCATGCTCTTCATCCAGTAATTTAAACTTATTGATCTCTTCTGACGATAACACTATTTTATCAGAAACCTGATCGAAAATCAAATATTTATCTGCATCACCAAAATGATTTTTTTGGAAAATTCCCTCATTATTTACTGCAAATGCAAAACGTAGTTCCATATTTCAATTTTTATTTTATCGCTTTCAATAACCTTACATATCTCTTCATATAGAAAGTTTCTCTAAAATCATTGAAGCCATTTTCAATTAATATTTGTTTCCAGTCTTTCTCAATAAAGTCAAAAGCATATTTACATTCAATACTCTTAAAAACAAAACGATGAAGCGCAGGCATCTCTGCCATATTGAATTCTGCAAAATCGAGCATAAAAAAAGAGGCGCCCGGTTTTAGGTGATTTATTATATTTGAGATCACAATTTTCCTCGCTTCATGCGGAAACCCATGTATTACAAAGCTGATCAGAATTTTATCAAATTTCTGCCCCATGTCGAACGGGATATCAGCCCGTTGCCTAACAAATTGCATGCGTTTGTCATCTGAGAATTTCTTGTTGAATTGCTTTTCCATTATCCCCGATACATCCAATCCGGTAATTCCTCCATTTTCATTTAGGTACGAAGCCATCAATCCAGCATTACGGCCTGTACCGCATCCCAAATCCAGTATAGAATCATTAGGTTGAATCTCCATATCCTTAATCGCCCTGAATATAAACCTTTTATACCATCCCAATGAAACCGTATTCATTAAGCTGTCATAATGCCGGGCTGTGAAAGGTTTCAATTCAACTCCAGAATCCGGATAAATTTTATTCCCCATACTTAAAATGATTTAAAAACTCTTGCTAATGAAAATCCAGGTGCACTTAAATGTAAATCCAGGAAATACCCAAATGGTGTTTGTTCAACTTCAAATCCCGAATTGACAAGTCTTTCTTCAATATTGTCAAACAATGATTTTGTAAATTCAGGCTCTGCCTTACTTTCCGACAAATGAGCAAAGGAATGCAGAATGATTTTTTTAGTATCATTTTTACCGGCAACCCATTTTAGGTTTTTTAATAACTTCTTTTTAACCGCAGCATCGTTCTCTTCATCTTCCTTTTCAACCTGAATAAATGCAGCCTGGATGTTATCAAATTCTTTTTCTTCTGTACAATCAGGCATTGATTCAATAGTTTTCAAAGTTGGTTTATATGAGAACTTGCTCATATAGATCATTAATAGCTTCATCCTATTATATATTTTTTATTGAATCATCTACACTCATAATAATATCTATTACAGGTCTTTTTCCAATTTTGTAATGTCCAGGATAAATCCTTCTATCCCGGCAATAAGATTGCCAACATAAATAGGGTTTGCAGATAAAATGTGTTTTCCAACAGAACCATCCTTACATTTTCGTGTGCCTATTATCCCTGACATTGTTTCTCCTTTCAAAACTCTTTCAAATTTTGTTTCGAGGTTGTCGAGCTCGGTTGGTCTGCAAATAATTGAACAGTGTTTTCCTATAACTTCACTTTTATTCCCATATTTGCATATCTTCAGCCATGCATCATTCACATCTACTATAATCTTGTTTTCATCCATACGATAATACCCGGCACTACTATTTCTGACAACATAATTCATATGTTCAGAAAATTCCTCCTTTTCTGTAATATCAAGGATAAAACCTTCCATCCCGGCAATTTCACCATCTTCAATAACAGGATTAGCCGATAAAACATGTTTCCCTTTCGTTCCATCCATACATTTTCTTTTGGCCGGAATACCGGTAATTGACTCCCCGTTCATAACCTTGGCAACCAATTCATCCAACTCTTTAACATTTTTTTCGTCACGGGTTACGGAATAATGCTTACCTATTACTATATTCCTGTCAGTATATTTGTACATTTCGAGCCAGGCTTCATTTACATCAATAATTCTACCCTCTTTGTCCATTCTGTAATATCCGGCCACACTCTCATCCAAAGACTTTTGCAAATGTTTCATGCGTTCTTCTTTTTCATCAACATCAATTACCTCCCAACCTGTTATCATGGCTTTTATACTTGATAATGGTGTATCACCGGTAGTTGTAAGATAAACATGGGCAATAACAAAAGCCAGCAACGCAAATGCACCTATTGTGTGTATTGTGGCAATAATTTCCAGTCCAAATTCATGTGCTGGATTATCAGGATAAATATAAAACATATAAATAAAACCGGTTAAAAATTGAACCGGAAGGATTAATATCTTAAGTCCCAGATAAATAACCCTCTGTAGCGGATTAAACTTCGTGTAAATTGTTTTATGGGTTGGATGAGGTGCTCCCTTAAAAATTCCGGTTATATAAAATGAAACTTGTGCTTTTATAAATTTTGTAGTCGGTATATATTGTTTCCATTCGCCGGTAACAAAATGCCAAAAAATGGTAAATACAATTAAAACCAGGAAAGCCCATGCAGCAATATCATGCCACTTTACAGAATTTTCAAACCCTATAAAATCATAAGTCCCATGAATTTCAAACCCGGTAAATGCGAGAAAGAATATTAATAAAGCCTGACTCCAATGCCAAAATCTTTCAAAGCTCCTGTATATGTATGTTCTCTTTTTTATCATGATTCTTAAAATATTTTGTTTTTAAAGATTCTTAATGATCCATGGATAATAACCCCAATAAAAACCATTATTATTATTCCAAATCCTAATAGGTCTAAAAAGCTGCTGTAATCTCTCCCCGGAAGATAAAAATCCGTCAGGTTTTGCAGGCGACTGTCCCTTGCATGGCAATCTGCACATTTCAATGTATTTTCAATTGGAGCTACCATATGATTTATTGGCCAATACATTTCTGTGGAAATGAATGCATATTTCCCGCTATAAGGCAAATTCACACTTCTCATTCCCGTTTCAGCTGCTTTATTCCAATCAAAATTAGTCCAGAAAGCTGTACTGTCTTTACCATATAAATGTGGTAATATCATGGTTTCATTAAGTGGATCATAAATTTGTTGACTCCTATGCACTTTCACAGGAACAATTTTTGCGCTTCTATCATTATAACTTCCTAGCAATGAGTTTAATTGAACTACTTCCGTTGTATCAATCTTATCACCCATAAGATAATGCCGTGCATTTCCATTAAACCAATAGTATTCAGGCTCAACATCACTTTCCCAGCTAAATGTTCCTTTCATACTATGATAAATAATATTCCCGGCACTATCCTTCTTCACTAAAATACTTCCATCCTCATTAAACTCCCCTGCCGTTGACCAGTCCCATTCCATTTTTGTAGCACTTACTTTCGCATAAACCGGTATATGGCATGTCTGACAGGCAATTTTTCTAGTGTGAAGATTAAGAGTTCTGTCAATATGAGGCTCTTCTGAATGACACTGTTCACAGGAAATTCTATTTTCATCGGTTGAAGCAATAGAATAAAGGCTTCCTCCAATATTATGTCTTTCTGTTTTATGACAATCAACACAGCCCATTTTACCTCCATCCACTGCCAAATGCACATCAACCGTTTTGCCAATATTACTCATCTCCATAGCAATATCTCCATGCTTCACATTATTGCCACCACCACCCACAAAATGACAGGCGCCACAATTTTCATTTGTAGGAGGCCCGATATTTTGAGATATCAGTTTATAGTCCGGTGGATAATAAATTTCCTTTCCAAATTTCTTTTCTTCCTTAACAGGATAACCGGCTCCACTTGGGAATTTTTTGTATGTCCCACTGCGATCATGACACACTATGCAATCAATATTTTTGCTTTCTGTGAAATCAAAGTCATTGTTTTCCCATCCATACCCAATATGACAACTTGTACACCGGCGTTCATTTGAAGAAACTCCAATACAAAAATTATTAATTATATTTTTCTTGCCAAGTTGAATAGTATCGCCGGAATCAGTAATATAATCCCTTGTCCATTTCCAATGAGATGTTTGCATAACCTCCCGACCTGTCTGGTTATGACATGACAAACATGCCACCGTCAGCTCTTGAGGTGTTTCGAATTCCTGTTGCAATATTGCAAATTTACTATGATCAACTTTGGAGATTGTATCTTTAATGAAATTAATCGATCTAAGAGGTATTTCTTCTCCATCGCTATTATTAAAGTAAACAATGGCAATTAACCATGGTAGCATTATTGCTATAAATAAGCTAAATAGCTTAATAAATTTTCTCTTTGATGTTTTTACCGTTAACATATTTTTATTATTTCCTTTTTTTTCCTGATTTTATTTCGTTTCATGAAAATATTTACCTCATAATCCTGTATTTAGGACTTCTTAGAAGCAAAACAGGAAGATTATAAAATAAAACCCCTTAATAATCCATCTATAATAGAATCAATACTAAATAATGAAGCACTATTCATAAATCAAATTTATTTCCCCTCAAAGATTATAGGATCCAAAATAACCAGAATCAAGGCTCCGTTCTCTGACTCAAATGGACCATGCTCATCACCAGATGATATTATCTGATAAGAACCTTCAGGAAATCGTTTTCCATTACTTGTGTATTCCCCTTCAAGAACAAAATGTTGCTCAGTCGTCAGATGCGAGTGTGGAGTCATTTTAAAGCCTTTCGGTAATTTTAACAGAAAAGTTTTTGCACCATTCTCATCTCGTAGAACTTTTCTTTGTGTTCCATCGGAATAATTATCCGCAATTTCCCAATTTAAATCATCATACAAATTCAATAAATTTCTCATGGCATTTCCCTCCATATTAATTATTTCTTAATCTACCGCAAAGGTAATGAACATATGCTCATAATCAAAGCTTTTTTTGTTTTTATTTCAATTCCTGGTCCTGTAATATAAATGTTTAACACTTAATGCAAAATTATTACTTTCTGAACGCATTAGTCCACAATCTATGCAGTTATCAATTCCACAACAAAAGTAATTTCATACAATTTGATTACATAATACACTATTGTTATTTCGTTCTTACAATATGCTTTAATCTTCATAATATATAATGAACATATGTGCATAAGATGTATTTTCACATAGAAATAACAAACTTAATTGATAACCATCAAAAAAGTTATAATTATAATGAAATATCGCTTGAGGCGAAGTGGGAATTAATAAGAAGTATGATCTTACTACTTAAGAAATATTTGAATCTGCAAATTGTATAAGAATCTTATCTAAGTCCGCGAGGTGTATATATCTTCCATGCAAACCAATCGATAAGCTCGTAGGCACGTTCTTCATCCAGTTTAGCAATATCACATAGAAAATTTTGCTCATCATGGAATTTCCATGGTTTATCACTGGCATCTCTTTTCCCTCTGTGCCACTCTATTAACATCATGTTTTCTTCGTCAGAAACCGAGATGTTGAACCTTCGTAGAAATGTAGGGTGCTGTGTACTATTTTCTCCGGAAAACTGAGACTGATTATATTCAGGTTTGTCTTCCATTGATTTAAACTCATAATAATACTCAAATCCCTCTTCCTTTACGAAATCGAGTTTATTGAAAAGCTCTTTTAATTTATTGACAAAAGCTTCAATTTCTTTTTTGTTCTTTTCAAAATTTGCTTTTATCCTTTTTCCCTTTTGATATTTTTCCTCATCCGAAACCTTATTTTCTATCTTTTTCAGATCCTCGAATT
>JAIOTT010000003.1 GCA_021106655.1 Bacteroidales bacterium | reverse complement strand
TTTATGGGTTTTTTCCCAGAATGGTTCTGGGAATTTTATTTGGTTATCTCTTTGTCTGGACGAACTCCCTATGGGTTCCTATATTTGCACATTTCCTGAATAATGCAGCAGCAGTCGTTGTTGCTTTCCTAGCAAGTACCGATGTTATTAAAACTGATTATGAATCCTTTGGCGTAACAGAAAATTATTCATTTGTGATCATTAGTTTTGTCGTAACTATAGTCTTACTCGCCTTTATATATTTTCATGAGAAGAATAGGGGATCTACCATTTCTTAATGTGATAATGTGTTAATATGATAATTATTAATGGTTATATGTTAGGTAGAAGGTTGGAGGTAGTCCAGAGTCAGAAGTCCGAAGATGGAAGATATTTGAATAATTGGATTTTCGAGTTCGTAAATTAAATTACGGATTATGTTCATTAACTTGAAACTTGAAATTTGGAAGAATTTAAATAAACAATATCCTAATTTTTATTTTTCTAATTTCCAATTTCTAATTTCCATCGTGAAACCTGAAACATCAAACAAGTTTGTATTTCTGTATATAAAAAAAAGCCCGACACTATGTGTCAGGCTTTTGGTTGCGGAGAAAGAGGGATTCGAACCCCCGGAGGTATGACCCTCAACGGTTTTCAAGACCGCCGCATTCGACCACTCTGCCATTTCTCCGCTGCAAAAGTACAATATTTTTTAAAACTCAAAAGAAAAACACTAATAAAAAATGAAAAAGATCTGAAAGCCGAAAAAACAAATTGAGAATTATCAATCACTTCATTGTAATATTCCCTTTTTGTATTTATAAGTACAATACTAATAAGCAATAGTTTTGTAGCAAAGCATTTATTTATGAAGGAGAAAACAAAATCTAACGAAATAGAGAATTTAATCGTTGTCTCTCATGAGCGTTTAAAAGAGTTGTCTGCGATAAATCAAACAGTTAGCTTGATAAAGGAAGGCAGGTCTCTAGATGAAACGTTACAACAAATTTGTAATTTATTGCCAAAGGCATGGCAACACTCCGAGCATTCTGAGGCACGCATTGTCTTTAACAGGAAAATATGGACAAGTAATAATGATTTTGATATCACAAAATGGCATCAGGTTCAAAACTTTAATACAATTGATGGTAACAAAGGTAGTATTGAAATATATTATACAAAGGAATTCCCATTTGCAGATGAAGGTCCTTTTTTAAAGGAAGAGAGGAATTTATTACAAAACCTAGCAAATATTATTGGTGGTTACATCAACTCGGAAAAGGGAAAGACATTAATATCATCCGAGCGTATTGATCCCATTGGGAAAGATGCTCCTGTAATTCCGGATATATCAGATTCTGGCTTGCATCTGTTGCATAAATTCTTGAGGAAAATTAATGCCGATCGGGATATTTATCACGACCTGATGCCTTTTAAGGTTAAAGAAATACTTTTGGTTGCCACTTTGTACAACGCTTTTAACCTGGAACTGGAAGGTAGTTTTTCTAATGATATTTTTAGCGAATATCATCACTTGAACCTTTCTTCTATTCCGCGTATTACGGGAGTGTCGAGCTATGAAGAAGCAATTGATCAGCTTAACTACAAACATTTTGACCTTATAATTATTATGATTGGTGTCGATAAGGATGCTCCTTTTACATTTTGTGAGAAGATAAAATCTAGGTTTATGTACATCCCGGTGTATTTATTACTTAATTATAGCCATGAAGCCGCGTTGATCAAGAATTATTCTGAGAGGCAAAAGCTCTTTGACAAAACTTTTGCTTGGAATGGCAATTCCAAGATATTCTTTGCTATGGTTAAGCATCTTGAAGATATTTCGAATGTTGAAAATGATACAAATGTAGGACTTGTCAATGTTATTCTTCTGGTGGAAGATTCTACGAAGTATTATTCAGAGTTTCTTCCTGTGTTGTATGATAATATTTTATTGCAAACAAAAAGAATGATTGATGAACTCAGTACTGATGAGATTTATAAACTTTACCGCCAGAGAACACGGCCAAAAGTTTTATTGGCAACAACCTATGATGAGGCAAGTTATTACTACAAAAAGTATAAAGACTATCTTTTATGTGTAATTTCTGATGTTGAACTTGATGCTACTAATCAATCTAACTGTAAGGGCCTTGATTTTATTAAAGAAATAAGGAGTTCTGATATAAGTATTCCTGTAATTATAAACTCCTCAGAAGACATGTATCAACAGAGGGCTTTTGAATTAAATGCTTTATTTATAAACAAAAATTCAGAAACACTTCTACAGGATATAGTCAGTTTCGTGAACCATCAGTATGGTTTTAGCAG
This sequence comes from Bacteroidales bacterium, assembly GCA_021106655.1. Lineage (GTDB taxonomy): Bacteria > Bacteroidota > Bacteroidia > Bacteroidales > SMBSF77 > SMBSF77. Next base: position 719 of record JAIOTT010000003.1, on the reverse strand, counting down.
CTTTATTTACAAAACATCAAAAGGGAAAAAAATTGCAACAGCAGGTTCGCTTAAGGAGTTTGAACGAATTTTACACACTATACCTGAGGAATCACTGATTTATCATGGCAAAAAATCTCATTTTTCATTATGGCTCAGAGCAAGAGGTGAAATAGAAATTGCCAGACAAATACATGGAATTGACCTTGATTCATTTAAAAATGCAGGAGAATTCAGGGATTTTTTAATTAATTCTGTTAACCGGAATATTTATGAAAAAGAGAAAGGGAGAATTGTATCTTTCGACAAAGAAGCTTTATGTGATAACTCAAATATTGTTACCTTGTCAGGAGGGTTATTGGGAGGAAAAGGAAGAGGACTTGCTTTTATTAATACTTTAATAAATAATCTTGATTTTTCAAATCTTATCAAAGATATTAATATTGCTATACCAAGAACTACTGTAATCGGCTCCGACGAGTTTGATGCTTTTCTTCACAGAAATAATATCAAATATCATATGCTCGATGGGTTGGATGATGATAGCATAAAGAAGAAGTTCATTCGCGGCCAATTATCTGATAAATTAACAAAACGACTTGAAATTCTTGTTAATGAGATTAAAAAACCTTTAGCCTTTAGGTCTTCCGGACTTCTTGAGGACTCTATCAATCAACCTTTTGCCGGAATATTCGAAACCTACTTGTTACCTAATAATCAAAAGGAATTAAAAGAGAGGC
>JAIOTT010000173.1 GCA_021106655.1 Bacteroidales bacterium | reverse complement strand
GCGATGATTGCATCAGTCATCTGTTGTGTAGAAGCGGCTCCTTTTTCAATTACATCAGGTGCACCTGTCATTTTCATCATATCATAGCACCGAACTTTCCCTTCCGCAATTACCTCTGCAACAGCTTTACGTATTTTTTCAGCAATTTCACCTTCACTAATATAATCAAGCATCATACAAGCAGATTCTATCATTGCAATTGGGTTTACTATCTGCACATCAAAATCTGCATATTTAGGAGCAGAGCCATGAGTAGGTTCAAAAACCCCAATCCCTTCAGCAGAAAATTGTGCACTACATGCAAAACCAAGTCCTCCAATCAATCCTGCGAAACCATCTGATACAATATCCCCGAACATATTTCCGGCAACTATAACACCATAATTTTCAGGATTTTTAGTTAGCCACATCATCTGTGCATCAATATTTGTATTCCATAATTCAATTTCAGGAAAATCTGCTTTTTGTATTTCCTTTGCCAACTTGAACATCATACCTGATGTTTCACGAATAACATTTGGCTTTTCACATAATGTCACTGACTTATAGCCATATTTTCTGGCATGTTCAAACCCTGCCCTTATAATTCGCTCAGTTGCCTTTTTTGAAAAAATCCTTGTTGAAACAGACAATTCAGCTTTGGGAACATCTCCAAAGTTAGCCATGAATTTCGGGTGTGTCTGCAATCCTTTATAAACTTCATCAGGAGGATCAGTCCATTCTACTCCACCATATAAGCCTTCAGTGTTCTGACGAAATATAACTACATCCACTTCAGGTTCTTCAATAGTATTATTTAGGCCGCGACGGATAAAATTCAAAGGGTTTCCAACATGAGTTTTACATGGTCTTGCGCAAATATCAAGTCCAAAATGTTGGCGCAATCCAACTATTGGGCTAAAATATACATATCCTTTTCCCTGAAGAGCAGGATCGAGTTCAGCCGCAGCATCATCCTTTGGTTTTGAAGTTATTGCTCCAAATAATGCTATCTTATGCTTTTTAATCAATTTTAAGGTTCTCTCAGGTAAAGGATTTCCTTCCTTTCTCCAAAATTCCCATCCAATATCGCCTTCAACATATTCAGCGTTAAAACCTGCGGCATCCAGTACACGAATAGCCTCTTTTAATGTAATATTTCCTATCCCATCACCGGGAAGTGCAACTATTGTTCGTTTTTCCATTTCACAAAATTTAAACTATTAATTATTAATTATTTTACTTCAAATTTGAGTTTTCAAAAATAAAAATTAAAAACATATCTGCAACAAAAACTAAATAATTATTCAATTATACAGATATACAGGTGTACAGATATACAGGTGTACAGGTGTACAGATATTCAGGTGTGCAATTAAATGGCAATCTACATTATGTTCTATTTACATTAACAGGACTAATCTTCTTTAAGATCGCACCTAAAATCTTAAGTATTTGGTTCAAATCATCAAGCAAACTATCTGAAATTTTGTTTTCCAGATAATCACTATCTTTCATTAATCTTATCCAGTATTTTGTCTCTCTCGCTTCTTTATACGAAATAAATAACTTAGCTCTAAATTCCTTTTTAGAAATACTGCCAAAAGCTTCTTCGGAATTAGCTCCAATAGAAGTACCACTTCTCAATAATTGCTTTGATAAAATATATTCCCTCTTGACCTCGCTTAAATATTTGTATTGTTCAACTATTCGCAAAGCAAAATCATAAGTTTTTGTTAAAAGGTTGTTGTTTTCGTTTTCATTCATTATTTTGTTTTTAGTGATTTATTTACATCCATTAGTATAGAATTTGCCATAAGGTCACCCAATATTTATATTTTATATTCCTTTAACCAAGTATCTCTGTACACCTGAATATCTGCATATCTATATATTTACACACCCATCCCATTATTAAAAAGATTTAATACATTTGCATCAAAATGAATAATCTTGAAAGAGCACCTAACACATCCAATATTTAAGATAATCAGGCATGCTGCCGAAGAACTTAATGTCCAGGCATTTGTAATCGGTGGGTTTGTAAGAGATCTTCTTTTAAATCGACCCTCCAAGGATATCGACATTGTCGTTATTGGAAATGGAATATCTCTCGCCTTAAAAGTCGCAGAGATAATTGGTGAAAACAATAAGGTGAAAATCTTTAAAAACTTTGGAACTGCAATGCTGAATTATAAGGATTTTCAGATTGAGTTTGTAGGTGCAAGAAAAGAATCATACCGCAACAACACCAGAAAACCGATTGTTGCAGAAGGAACTCTGGAAGATGACCAAAACAGAAGAGATTTTACTATTAATGCAATGGCATTACGATTAGACAAAAAGTATCTTGGTGAGTTAATTGATCCATTTGGAGGTCAGCAGGATTTAAAAAACAAGATCATACGTACACCACTTGATCCGGATATTACATTTTCTGATGATCCTTTAAGAATGATGCGTGCCATCAGATTTGCCAACCAATTGAATTTCTCCATTTATCCTGAATCTTTTACTGCTATTAAAAGAAATGCTGAAAGACTGCACATCGTTTCAAAGGAAAGAATATCTGATGAGCTGAATGCAATCATAATGACGCAAAAACCTTCAGTTGGATTTAAACTATTAAGTGAATCGGGATTGCTAAATATTTTCTTTCCCAAAATGGAAGCACTTAAAGGAGCAGAATTTATTGATGGTAAAGGCCATAAAGATAATTTTTATCACACTCTCGAGGTATTAGATAAGATCTCCGCTAAGTCAGATAATCTCTGGCTGAGATGGGCAGCAATTTTACACGACATTGCCAAACCTCAAACTAAACATTTCGATCCGGCAACAGGCTGGACTTTTCATGCACATGAATTTGTTGGTGCAAAGATGATACCCGGAATCTTCCGGATGTTGAAACTTCCACTGAATGAAAAGATGAAATATGTACAAAAACTTGTTCTGCTGCACCTCAGACCAATTGTACTTGCTGAAACAGTAGTAACTGACTCAGCTGTCAGAAGACTTCTTTTTGAAGCAGGAGATGATATTGATGACCTGATGATGCTATGTGATGCAGACATAACATCGAAAAATAAAATGAAAGTTAAAAAATATCTTAGTAACTTTGAAGTTGTCAGAATAAAATTAAAGGAGATTGAAGAAAAAGATAAATTAAGAAACTGGCAGCCTCCAATCTCAGGAGATATGATAATAAAAGCTTTTAACATTCCTCCCGGAAAGGAAATTGGAAT
>JAIOTT010000087.1 GCA_021106655.1 Bacteroidales bacterium | reverse complement strand
AAACCACAGGCAGTAAGTGATAAGATCTATCTGACAGAATATCCATCGTATTATGATACGAATACTGATAGTTTGCACCTGCTTGGATTTTGCTCACCGTATGTTGTGGATCATGATTCTGCTTCTGATTGTTTTTTTGTTTATGAAGAGATCACAAATACCATTTTGTGTTATTATGATACTGTGGTAAAAAGTTCTTTTACTCTTCCTAATTATATGACCAAAGCTTTGTTCTATCCTGAAAGTACTACCTCATTATCCTCTTTGAGATCTAAAAATGATATTAAGATTTACCCTATACCCGCAAAGGAAAAATTAATAATCGAAATTCCTGATCAAGGTGGCAAGCTTAGGATCTATAATGCTAGTGGGAGTTTATTAATATCAAAACAATTTATTTCAGAAGCTGAAAAATCAGAGATTAATATTTCTGAGCTAACTACTGGTTTGTATTTTATAGAAATAGAAAGCTTATATAAAAATTATTCAGGGAGATTTTTGAAAGTTGAATAATATAGCCACAGATTCAAAGATTATTCATTCATGATAATTAGTGTAATTCGTGGCAAAAAAATAAACCTATGAATCACAACATCAATACAATTTCACCAACGGCTCCATCTGAGCGCATTCTTTCCATCGACGTTCTGCGTGGTTTTGCAGTTCTGGGCATATTGATCATGAACATCCAGAGCTTTTCAATGGTTGGCTCTGCATATATAAACCCAACAGCTTTTGGTGACCTGACAGGAATTAATAAATGGGTTTGGATTACAAGTCACTTTTTTGCCAATGCAAAGTTCATGAGTATATTTTCAATGTTGTTTGGTGCAGGAATAGTACTTTTTTACGAGAGAGCGATCAGCAAAGGATTAAAAGCAGGTACTCTTCATTACAGAAGGAATTTGTGGCTATTCATTTTTGGAATGATCCATGCTTACTTGATTTGGTATGGTGATATTCTTGTTGCCTATAGTTTGTGTGCATTTCTTGTATATCTTTTCAGGAAAACCAAACCCAAAACCTTGCTTATTGTTGGCTTTGCCTTTTTCATTATACCAGTTGTTGTTCAGTTATTTTTTGGAATGAGTATTAAATACTGGCCACAGGAGGCTTATGATAATAATATGCAAACATGGTTTCCTCCTGCTGATGTGATTCAACAGGAAATAGATGCTCTGAGAGGCACATGGATGATGCAAATGGAGCAGCGGGCATCCGACTCACTTTTTATGCAAACTTTTCTGTTTTTCTATCAGGTTATTTGGCGAGTAGTATCTATGATGTTGCTTGGTATGGCATTGTATAAGTGGGGAGTGCTTTCTGCTGCACGTTCAAGAAAATTCTATTCCAGAATGCTTTTTATAGGACTGATTTTAGGATATACGCTTGTTGGTATAGGAATAAATAAAAACTTCCTTGCTAGCTGGAGTATGGATTATTCTATGTTTATTGGAAAGCAGTTCAATTATTTTGGCAGCGTTGGTGTTGCGCTTGGTTATATCGGCCTGATAATGCTTATCTGTAAATCAGATTTCTTTACAGGATTTAAAAGAATTTTTGCTGCTGTTGGGAAAATGGCCTTTACTAATTATATCCTGATGTCGGTTATCTGCACTTTTATTTTTTACGGATATGGATTTGGTTTATTCGGGCAGGTGGAAAGGTCTTATCAAAGTCTTATTGTTGCAGCAATATGGGTTTTAATTTTATTAATTTCACCCTGGTGGCTAAAAAACTATAATTATGGCCCTTTGGAATGGTTGTGGAGAGGCTTGACGTATGTGAAGTTTCATAGGAACAATAGAAAAAACAACCCATTATGAATCTTTAACCATAAACCACAAACTAAAAAGTTGACCTGATAGCCTCAACAGGATCCAGACGGGAAGCGGAATATGCCGGAATAAAACCTGATACTAGGCCTATAAAAAGTGAAACAGCCAGGCCTAAAAGAATATTTCCTTCAGTAAGAATAAGATTCATATCTAATGTTGCGGATACTACCAGTGTTAAAAGAAAGATTATTAATAAACCTAAGATACCACCAAATAAAGAGAGAAAAATTGATTCAACAAGAAACTGTAGCAGGATAAAGTAATTTTTTGCACCAAGTGATTTCTGAATACCAATGATCTTGGTTCTTTCTTTCACCGAAACAAACATAATATTTGCAATACCGAAACCTCCAACAAGTAAGGAAAAACCACCAATAATCCACCCTATTATTGCAACGACACCAAAGAAATTATCAAAAGCATTAGTTAGAAGACTCATCTCATTAATTGAAAAATCATCTTTTGCAACAGGCTTTAGCTTATGTATTGAACGCATAATACCTATAAGCTCATCTTTAAGCTCCTCAACAGAAACATTTTCTTTTGATTTAACAATTATTGTTGGATCAAATCTTTGATAATCAATATTGATAATATTTCTGAGATAATTGATTGGTATCAGGACTAAATTATCATTATCACCCCCAAACAGATTATCGCCTTCTTTCTTGAAAATTCCTATAATAAAGAGTTTTCTCTTAAATATTGTAACAGCTTTACCAATTAC
>JAIOTT010000362.1 GCA_021106655.1 Bacteroidales bacterium | reverse complement strand
AAGCCAGGAAAGCCTAAAGAGAACATTATTTCCTCTTGGGCAATTTCGCAAAACAGAAGTCAGATCTCTTGCTAAGGAACTTGGTTATGAAAACCTTGCGAATAAAAGAGAAAGCTATGAAATTTGTTTTATTCCTGATGATGACTATCGTGGTTTCCTGAAACATGAAGTAAAAGATATTGATAAGAATATTGGGCAGGGCGATTTCCTTTTATCAAATGGCAAGAAAGTAGGAAAACATAAGGGATATCCTTATTATACTATCGGACAGAGGAAAGGTCTGGAGATTGCTCTGGGAGAGCCAATGTATGTTAATAAAATTAATGCTGATAATAATACTATCGTTATAGGCCCCAGAAATGAACTCATGAGAAACGAAATGAAGGTTGGGAATTATAATCTTATGAAGTATCCGGATATCGTCGGGGAAAAGGAAGTTATTGTTAGTATCAGGTATAATGACCCTGGTGCTATGGCTGTAATTTCAAAGAAAGATGATTATATAGAAGTAAAATTTCACAATAATGTTTCTGCAATAACTCCCGGACAATCAGCAGTATTCTACGAGGGAGATGATGTGATTGGAGGAGGGATTATTTTGTAATCAGTGAACAGTAAACAGTGATTAGTAAACAGCCAACTGATAACTGATAACTGTTTACTGTTAACTGATAACTGATCCCTGATTTCGTGCAACTAATTCTAATGCAAATGTGTCTGATTAAAAAGATGTTTAAAACAATAATAGGCTGCTAAATGAGATTTTATATAACAATAATACTTGCAATAATCCTCAGTTGTGCAGGATATGCTCAAATTGCCCCTTCCAAGTACTTGATACAATTTACTGATAAAGATAATACACCATATTCCATTAATAATCCTGCCGAGTTTTTGTCACAAAGAGCAATCGACAGAAGAGTAAGGCAGGGGATAAGTATATCAGAAAACGACCTCCCGGTAAATCCTGCCTATGTTGATAGCATAAAAAATACAGGGGTAAAAATATTTAATACTTCCAAATGGTTTAATTCATTGACCATTCAAACAACAGATTCATTGATACTGGAGAAAATCCTTGCTTTTCCTTTTGTTGTAAAGCTCGAGAACGTAGGAAAGGTGTCAAATAAAGGATCTGATAATAAAATGGAAAAGACTTTTGAAGTCCCTGATGATTATTCCAATGATCAGTTCTCTAATAAGTCGTTATTTGATTCTAAAAGCCCATACAATTCAAGCACTACTATCAATTACGGTCCATCTCTTATACAAATTGGCATGCTTGGAGGTACGATACTTCATGAACAGGGTTATCATGGTGATGGACTTATTATTGCTGTTTTGGATGCCGGTTTCTGGAAGGTTGATGAACATGATATTTTTGATAGCTTATGGTTGAATAACAGGATATTAGGAACAAAGGATTTTGTCAATCCGGGCGGAAATGTTTTTAAAGAGCACTCACACGGAATGAGTGTTTTATCCATCATGGGAGGGAATAAACCTGGTTCCCTGGTAGGAGTTGCTCCACATGCAAAATACTGGCTGTTGAGATCAGAAGATACTGGTTCTGAATATATAATTGAAGAGTATAATTGGGTTTCTGCTGCTGAATTTGCTGATAGTGCAGGTGTTGATATAATTAACTCCTCACTAGGATACTCTGTATTCTGGAATTCTTCACAAGATCATACCTATCAGGATATGGATGGTAAAACCACACCTTCAACTATTGGAGCAGATATTGCAGTTAGTAAAGGCATATTGGTTGTTAATAGTGCAGGAAACCAGGGTGCAGGATCTTGGAAATATATTACTGCTCCTTCTGATGGTTTTGAAGTATTGTGTATTGGAGCAGTTGACAATGAAGAAAATTATGCATCCTTTAGTTCTAAGGGCCCAAGCTATGATGGCAGAATTAAACCAAATGTTTCAGCAATGGGGGAGGGAACCTTTATTGTTTCATCAGGTGGTAATATAGTAAACGGAAATGGAACATCCTTTTCCTCGCCATTGATAGCAGGTATGTCTGCCTGTTTATGGCAATGTAAACCTGATGCAAATGTGTACGAAATTATTGATGCAATTGAGAAAAGCAGCAGCCTGTATTCTGACCCTGATACCTTACTTGGTTATGGCATCCCTGATTTTGCACTGGCAAAAATTATTCTCAGCAATCCAGAAATTAATGATATTGAAAGTGATAATAGTCTTGATGTCTTTCCTAATCCATTTTATGATAATTTATTCGTGTTTTTTTACTCATCTGGAACTTACAAAGTTCAACTTGAAATATTTGATATAAGTGGAAAAAGAGTATATTTTGATGAGAATATTACCAGGAAACCAGGTTACAACCTATATACTATCAATATGACAAAATATCTGTCTCAAGGTGTTTACGTATTGAAGATGATTTCCAATGGTATTGTGGCCGAAGAAAAGATCATTAAACTTAATAGGTAATCTTAATAAAGCATGCATTTACTTTTGTAAACTCCAAGCGAATACCTATAAAAATTTCACACTAAATAGGTTTACATTCGTACAAAATGGACAATCATGCTTCATTTCAATTTCATACATTTCTAAAAACATATAATTCAGTAACATACAAGATATACATTAAGTTATTCTTTAATGTTTAGAAGAAGTCTGCAAATTTTCAACTAATAAATTCATCATTTCTTAAATAGTTGTATTCAGCGTAGTTACCTTAGTTAATTAAAAGTTTACAAATTTAATTTGTATTTATAATTGTAAATTATATATATTTGTGTCAATGTAAAGTCAATTTAACATTGTAAATTATGCTTGAAAGAATAAATCTGATTATTAAGACAAATAAGCTATCTGCATCGCAATTTGCAGATAGGGTTGGAGTACAAAGGTCCAGTGTTTCTCATGTATTATCAGGTAGAAACAAACCAAGTCTTGAGTTTATTCAAAAAGTACTTAGGAAATTCCCTGAGATCTATTCAGATTGGTTATTATTTGGAAGGGGTAGTATGAGTAATAATACTGATTTGTTTAGCAGTGTTGATGATACAGTTATAGAAGATAATAGCTCAGAATCGAGTCAGGATGGTAAAGAGAGGGCAGTATCTTATGTTGGTCAGGATAAAAGTAAAAATGTATCGGATGATACAAAAAGCTCAAAGCCTGCCATTGCTATTACACCCAAAGCAAAGAATATCATCAAAGTAGTATTATTTTATAATGATAAGACTTTTAGTGAATACATCCCAGAATAGCCTAACTTTTTCTTTCATAATTGATTGTTCTAAATCGTACAATTTACATTTGTACTACGACTGATATTTACATTTGTAATTTATACAAAATTACATTTGTGAAATTTCGTTATTACAGATTACCCTCTGGCAGCTTAGGTTTTTATTCATTATTGGAAATATAGATTCTAATGAAAAGGTTAGATATTACCGAATATTACATTTGTAACAACTAACAATGCCTTCTTTTAACTGATTTATAAAAAAGAGATTAACTGGTTTTAAATTTTGATTCAAAAAAAAAGACTGCATTATATATGCAGTCTTGAGAAAATTATTAAGCAGGTATTTATTAGAAAGTGTACCTGTTTTCTTCAATAAGGTAATTT
>JAIOTT010000481.1 GCA_021106655.1 Bacteroidales bacterium | reverse complement strand
TAAAACTTCCTCCGGTGATTATTATGACGAGCTTATTCATATTATTGCCTTTGAAGACACCCTAGAGTTGATCCCTTATGATTCATCATCAACAAGAAATTTTGTTCCTTTGGGGGAAACGGGAAAAGCAGGTTTTATCGCACCCAACTATTCTCTGTCTTGGAAAATTACCCCAAGTCAATACAAATGGCTGAATGGAAAACTAGATTTTATTAAGAGCATTAATCTTCAGCATAAGATGTCAGGGAAAGAGAGTATTCGCTATCGCCTTACCAATGATGAAATAAAATATTATCTTGGTGAAGAAACTTCGACATATACTTTGAATTTTACACCCTTAATTAAAGCCGATTTTGCTTTCAATGGTAATCTTCGAATAGGTGTCGGCTATAATAAAACGATCAAGATCGATAATCAGGGCGATGTTGAAGTTGACTATTTAAATACTAGTGTAACAAGAACTCATAAGGATAATATGACCTTCAATTTATCTTACGAGTATAATAAAGGCCTTAGCATTCCCGTCCCATTTCTTAAGAAAATTCAAGTGATAAACATGAAAAACGAGATCACATTTTCTTTACAAGGAAAGTATGGATTGGATAAAAAAGTTGTTAAACTTAAGGGAAATCAGAATTTTGGAGACCCGGAGAATTTCAGGATCAACTGGGAGGTTGAGCCCCAAGTTTCATACCGGTTTAGTAAGAATATAGATGGTAGATTTTTCTTTAAATATGGTCAGAGAATTGACAAAACAAAATCTTTAGATAGTGAAAACAACACTGATGATTATAAAGATTTTGGTGTAACGGTCACTATTCGCATTAGTGGTTAAATTTATGAAACGAATAATTATACTTTGTTTAGTTTTTATTAGCGTACTGCTTGCCGATGTATTGCCCTTTGATGCCTTCCGTGCATTTTCTTATTTAGAAAAACAAGTTGATTTTGGACCACGAATACCCGGAAGTCCCGGACAGATCATTTGCCGGGATTGGCTAGTTGAACAAAGCCTAATCTATGCGGATACCGTCGTTATACAACAATATAAGGCTTATCGCCCGGATAATAAGACCACAGTAGATGCTTTTAATATTATTGCACGATTTAGCCCTGAAAATTCCAAAAGAGTGATGTTAAGCACACATTGGGATACGCGCCCCATTTCCGATAAAGATTTTGTATATTATAACACACCTGTCCCCGGTGCGAATGATGGAGCAAGCGGAACAGCAGTGTTACTTGAATTGATGAAGCATATTGCAAATATTGCTCCCACTATTGGTGTTGATGTGATCTTTTGGGATGCAGAAGATATGGGTATTGCGGGAAATGGAAAATATTTCTGTCAGGGTTCGGAATACTATGCAGAAAATCCCATATTACCACTAGCGAATAAAGGTATTCTTATTGATATGATCGGTGATCGCGATCTTGAAATTTTCATTGAAGCAAATAGTATGCGATATGCCCCGGAATTAGTTAAGGAAGTGTGGGCTATAGCAAAGGAACTTGGCTATGGACAGATATTCCGGAAGCAAGTAGGGGCCGAAATATATGATGATCATGTTCCTCTTAACATAAAAGCGGGTATTCCCACTATTGATCTTATTGATTTTCACTATTATTACAAGGGCAAAAATATTTGGCACACTCCACGTGATCTGCCAGCCCACTGCTCTCCACAAAGCCTCAAGAGCATTGGCGATGTGCTGTATATTTGGCTTTTACGTCAATAAGCTCTGGCTTTTATATTTTACATATATTATATTGTTATAAATAAGGGAAACAATGATAGTGTCATACCGCATATATAACAATTCAAAAATAACAAATATTACAGTTGATTGGAATTCCCCACTTTGGGAAAATGTCCCGATTGCGAAAATCAATAAATTTCATACAAGCAGCAGCGAGCATAGACCGGAAACGCAAGTTAAGATTCAATATAATGATCATGGTATATTTTTGCTGTATAAAGTAAAAGATCGCTATGTGCGTTCAATTTATACCGATTATAATTCTAAAGTAAATGAAGATAGTTGTGTAGAATGGTTTATTCAACCACCTGAATCTAAAGGTTACTATAATTTTGAATTAAACGCCGGGGGTACTTTGCATGTGAATTATATCGTTGATCCGGAGCGTGATTCACGGGGCCAGCGTAAAGATATTCGCAGTATACCCGAACAGCATTCAAAACAAATCAAGATATTAAGCAGTTTACCTCGAGTTGTTGACCCGGAGATCAAAGAAGAGACAACCTGGTTTTTAGCGTTTAATATTCCATTTTCGTTTTTTGAACTATATACACCGATCAAGAAGATAAATAGCTCAATCTGGCAGGGCAATTTATATAAATGTGGAGATAAGACCTCTCATCCTCACTGGGCCGTATGGAGTCCAGTAGAAAAATTAAACTTTCATCAACCCAAACATTTTGGAAAGTTCATTTTTTGTGATAAGAATGAGTAAGGGTATTATCATCAATGTTTAATATAAATGAAATGTCAACACCATAAGGTAGATGAGGAAAAGGGGTTATGAAAAAATTTGCTACTGGAGATATGCAGGGAACAGTATTATTTATTGATATTAAAAATTTCTTGGGAATAAGTGGAATATTAAGCCCTAAAGAAACGTGTCAATTTATAATGCGGGTTATTGAACCCTTGTCTGAAAGTATTCAAGATCACGGTGGCTATGTATGTCAAATACAAGGTGACGCCATTATGGCCGTATTTGGTCTTGAAGAATCAGATAATGATCACGCCCATAATGCAATTAATTGTGCACTTGATATGCAAAAAATACTTGGTACTCTCAACCCGGTTAGAATTAATAATATTTGTATTCCTGTAGCAGCCCGTATCGGTATCTGTTCGGGGGATCTTTATGCCTGCTACATCCATATTGCAGGCAAGAATGAATTTACCGTATTGGGTAAAACTGTAAACTTAGCATCACGCTACCAAAAGATAAATAAATATTATGGCACGAAAATCTTGATAGATGATTTGGTATTTGCTTATATTAAGAATGAAATTGTCACAAGGAAATTAGATAAGGTTGAAATTGAGGGTTGTGCAGAGCGCATACAAGTCTATGAAGTATTATTCTCGCGATTGACGTGTGATACAGAAGAAGCGCTTAAAAGAGCACATTATGAAAAAGGTTTGACATATTACCTCCAAGGTAACTGGGATGATGCAATAGAGTGCTTCTCAAGAGTGGCAGAAGATAAAGCGAGTTATCTTATGATCAAACGCTGTAAATACCGTAAAGC
>JAIOTT010000445.1 GCA_021106655.1 Bacteroidales bacterium | reverse complement strand
AAATTACGACTTCTCACAATATCTCAAAGATGAGAAAATTCCTATTTCCATGGTAATGGATAATGAAGTCCATGAATTGTATTTCAGATACCGTGGTAAAAGTGTAATTCATACCCGAAAAGGGGAAAGCTTTATTTGTACAAAGTTTACTGCCTTATTATTAGAAGGTTCTCTGTTTAAGGGAGGAGAAGACCTGATAGTTTGGGTAAGTGATGACGATAACAAAGTCCCAATCCTAATTGAAGCTAAGATCCTTGTTGGCTCGGTAAAGGTTTATCTTGATGAGGCTGTAGGTTTGCGTAATGAGATGAGGGCAAAAATCGAATAATTATCTCCTGTCTCATATCTCATAGTCTCTTAGTCTCACATCTCAGAGTCTCATGTCTCACTAACATGAACATCCATCTGGGGAAATGGAATACGTATATTGTTCTCTCTGAACTTTTCATCGATCAAAAATCGCATATCACTTTTAATATTTTCGACACGGAAGGATTTTCTGGTAAAGAAATACAACTGAAAATCCAGTGATGAATTTCCAAAATCATCAAAACGGACAAAAGGAGCAGGCGTATTTGAAATATCCTTATTTGTTTTTGCACAATCGAGTAAAACCCTTTCTACCAGTCTAGCCTCCGACCCATAAGCAACTCCAACATTCACATGAAATCGTGTTTTCGTCTCAATATGGCTCCAGTTAACAATTTCATCATTAGTAAACTTGTGGTTAGGAACTATGATAATATAGTTATCTCTTGTTTCAATCTTTGATGTTCTAAGTCCAATCTGTGTTACTTCACCAATAATATCCCGTAATTGCACAACATCCTTAACTTTCAGGTTTCCCTCAAATAATATTAGTATCCCTGAAACATAATCCGAAAAAACCTGTTGTAATCCTAATCCTAATCCCACAAGTAATGCAGCAGAACTCGCTATCAGTATATTTAGTTTTAAACCAACTGATTCCACCAATATTCCAATCGCAATAATCCATATTAAATATTTAATAATTTGGTAAATTGCATATTTTTGGCCAATATCAATTTTATTATATTTTACCTGCCGGTTTAAGAGTTTTTTAACCACTCTCAGTATCAACCAGGTAGCTATGATAATAACTGCAATTACAATTAAATGATAGATTGTAATATCAACTTTTTCAGTGTCGATAAGTTTAAACTCAATATATTCTCTTAAAGTCATGACTCTTCCTTATTAATTTCAAAAAGTAAAGATACATAGATTTAGCCTGATTAATTCATAAACCTGGTGAGGCTTTATGTATTCTTGGTTAATATGAAGCAATAGCGGCAGTAGCAGTATATTAACATTTTAAATACTTGTTTCTAATTTCCTTATTCTTTGCGGCTTAGCGTGAGATTTTATGAATAATGAAGGTTTAAAATAAATCTAGAAAACATTTAACAAAATAAATTATTTTACTTATAAATTCAAGGATTTCAAAATAAGGGAAAGATTAAAGCTTAGATGCTTAATCAGCAGATAAAAAAAATAAGGAACGCCTTTCAGCGCTCCTTTAAATAATAACCAAAGCAGTATATATTTCAGAATAATTTATTTGTTGCTGGCTTTTTTGATTTTATCATATAAGTCTTTTGCTTCATCATTATAGTAATGATTAAGGTCAGAAGCAATAGCACTAATTTGATTCAGAGCTTTATCGCTTTGTCCGTTAATCAGATATGTTAACCCCAGGTACCATTGAGCATATTCGATATAGAGGTTATCATCATTGTCAATTATTTCTGTAAATTGTTTTATAGCACGATCATAATTATTTACTTCGATGCTTGCAATTCCATAATAATACCGGATAGCAATATTTGATGTATTTTCTTTAAGCACCTCATTAAAAAGTTTACATGCGCCTTGATAATCACCGTCATGGAATTTCATAATCGCCTCAACTGTATTTACATTACCACTTCGCGTAATTCCTATAGCGTCTCCGGATTTATAATACATCTGGAAAAGTCGTTCATTGGTGTGATGCCTGGGATTCATTATTAAAATGCTTCCTACGATCATCAGAAGAAAAATAACCGAAGCCGCTGCATACCGGTATTTTTTAGCTAGTCGAACTATTTTTGGTAATGGTCTTTGCGATTTATTATAGTCTTGCTGAGCATCAATAAGGGTTGCACGGAAATCAATAAGATTTTGATCTTTAAGAATGGTATCCAGATCCTTATGTAGATTAAACTCATGGGCAAGCTGAGAATCAGAATTTAAAGAGTTTTCAAATTCTATCCTTTCTGAATCTGTCAATTTACCATCGCGGTAATCATCTATTAGTTGAGTATATTTTGCTTTAATCATTTTTGAAGAATTTTTTTCATTTGGATCATTAATAATTTTATTTTTTAATTTCTCCTTGCACAGTATTTGTAGGGTTTCGCTTAATTTCAATTTTAACCCCTAATCTATGCAATTTCCTCCAATGGTGTTTTATTTACAAATAAGCGTAATATTTTTTGACATTCCTCGCCCAAGCTCATAAAATGGGTAAGTTGCGGATCGGTCTTCAAAGCATTTTCAAATTCATGCCTATCAGAGCCAGTCAACTTACCATCACGGTAATCATCTATTTTTTGAATATATTTTGCTTTAATCATTTTAAAAGAATTTTTTACATTTTGGATCATTAAGAATTTTATTCTTTAGTTTCTCTTTGCACAAATATTTGCGTGTTTTTGCATATTTCTCAGTTTTAAAACCCATAATCTTTGCAATTTCCACTAGTGGCGTTTTGTTTAAAAACAACCGTAATAATTTTTGACAGTCCTTACCCAGGCTCAGAAAATGCGTTTGATAAATTTGGTACTTTTCATTTTCCAACTCTTCAAAATCGAGATGCAAGGTTTCCTGCATGTTGTTCCGGCCTTCTAGTTCCAGAAATTTAGCGTTAAATACTCTACGATCAAGCCTCTGAAGCCAGAGATTTCTGCAAATGGAATACAAAAACGTTTTAAATGAACTCGTTAAATTTAGATCATTAGTATTGATTTTTTGAAAAATTATTACTAATGCATCTTGAAAAATATCTGCTGCGTCCAGCTCATTCCCCGAATTCGTTGTAATTAAAAACTTAATAGTGGGGAAACATTCATTATAAACATAATCTACAATCCTTCTGTCGCCTAGCTTAATTCCATCTAAGATGGCATCATTAGTGTACTTGATCATTGTCTCTAACTATTCTTTAATCAGGTTTTTTGAAAAAGGTAATACGAAAAACTCAAAATTCTTTCAAGATCATACGGGATTTTATATCAATTGTTCGATTTAACTCAATCCTTTTTTAGTCTATATTCAGAAAATATTGCATTTTTTCTTCTAACAGTGCATGGTATTTTTTATTCACCCTTGTTCATCATAAACATGACTAAAACTCAATTGAAGCCTTATTTCTTATATTTAATTATTAAAAAAATAAAATTCGTTAAACGTTGATCTTCCGCCTCTTATAAAGCTTTTTTTCTAATAAAGTTCATAAGATATAAAAAAATTCGAAAAAAACGTATTACCTTTTGGAACTTTTTATGATATATATAAGTAACAAGGTGTAATACTTGCTAATTGGAACCTAAATCTCATTTTTTGAACAAGCTTAATTAATTCAATCATGAAAAATTTTTATGTAAAAGCATTTTTTATCTGCTGTGTTGGTATATTAATTTCTATTAACAGCTTTGGCACTGGTACTATTAAGGGAACTGTAACTTATCACGATCTGTTTGGAATGGACAACATAGAGTTATATTTGTACGATTTCAATGAAAATATAGTAGATTCAACAATAACGAATTCAGTTGGATTTTATATATTTAACCAAATACCTTTCGGTGATTATATTCTTAGGGGAAATGTTGATCAGTTAGCGTTT
>JAIOTT010000038.1 GCA_021106655.1 Bacteroidales bacterium | reverse complement strand
TGCCATACAAAGATCTTGGACTCATCATCATTGATGAAGAACATGATGCATCATACAAACAATATGATCCTGCTCCAAGATATAATGCAAGAGATTCAGCGATCTACCTTGCGCGGCTTCATAATACTAAGACCCTGCTTGGCTCTGCAACACCATCTTTGGAAAGTTACTATAATACTCAGATCAACAAGTATTCGCTTGTAGAGTTGTTTACCCGCTATGGAGATATTTCATTACCTGAAGTGCTAGTTGTTGACATAAAAGAAGAGAGCCGAAAGAGAAAGATGAAGTCATATTTTTCTGAGGTACTTCTTGATGCCATTGAACAGGCGCTGAATGATGATGAGCAGATAATAATTTTTCAGAACCGCAGAGGTTTTTCTCCCCGGCTTGAATGTGAAAGCTGTAACTGGACTCCTGAATGCAAAAACTGTGATGTGACTCTCGTTTACCATAAACACTTTAACAATTTACGTTGTCATTATTGTGGCTATTCAACAAGAGTTCCGGAAAAATGCCCGGTATGCAGTGATACAAAGATCCTAATGAGAGGTTTTGGTACTGAAAAGATCGAAGATGAACTTTCTGTATTCTTTCCTGATGTAAAGATCGCTCGTATGGATCTGGATACAACCCGTTCGAAAAATTCATATCAAAGGATCATCACTGATTTTGAGGATAGAAAAATAAACATTCTGGTAGGAACCCAGATGGTAACTAAAGGCCTGGATTTTGATAATGTTAGCATAGTTGGAGTATTAAATGCAGATAATATGATCAATTTCCCTGATTTTCGGTCCTTTGAAAGAAGTTTTCAGATACTTGCACAGGTTAGCGGCAGGGCAGGGCGGAAGAAAAAGGGTAAAGTGATAATACAGACTTATAAGCCACAACACATGGTTATCGAAAATGTTATTGCTAATAACTATTCCGGAATGTATCTCAGCCAGCTAAAAGAAAGACAGACATTCAAATACCCGCCTTTCCACAGATTGATACAATTAAAACTAAAACACAAAGATCCAAAAGTTCTTAACCAGGGAGCCTCTGAACTGGCAAAGCAATTAAGAGATAAATTTGGAAAAAGAGTCCTTGGCCCAGAATATCCTCTGGTTTCCAGAATAAAAAATCTCTACCTAAAAAACATCCTGATAAAAATTGAAAAGGGTATATCTGTTTCAAAAGCAAAAGAAACTATTAGTAATGAGATAGACGAATTTAAAAAGCATTCTGATGTGAAGCAGGTAAGGGTGCAGGTGGATGTGGATCCTGTTTAGGAAATGACTAGAATTACAAGTGACTAGAATTACAAAAATTATTTCCAAGGGCAGGTATTGTTGAAGATTGCCAATTTTAGTCATACGAAATTTTAGCTCATTTTAGTCATTTCCCATTATAGTCATTCAACACTGTCATGCTGAGCGGAGTCGAAGCATAGCTCACTTTATTAACATATTACTGCCATAACAGCAATCATTTATCATAAATTTGTAACTTTGTAAAAAATTGAATTATGACTGATGCAGAAATAAAATTAGAACTGTTCAGGTTGATTGATAACCAGCCGCTAGATATTTTGTTTGATATCTACGATTTACTTAAGACAAAATTTGAAACATCAAAAAGAAGAGAAATAAATACTGTGTCAGATATAGACAGTCAGTACAAAAAAATGGCTAAAGACCAGAACAGGGAAAAAGAGGCATTAGAATGGATTGAAGGGACATTGAATACTCATGAATCATGAAAAAAAGAGGTGAAGTATGGTGGATAAATTTCGATCCTTCAATTGGAGAGGAAATAACAAAAAAGAGGCCTGCTGTGATTGTTAGTAATAATATTTCAAATAAACATTTAAAAAGATACCAAGTCGTTCCGCTAAGCAGCAGAGTAGACAAATTGTATCCTACCGAAACAAAAATCAGATTTGGGAAAATATCAGGCAAAGCAATGGCTGATCAATTAACAACCGTTAGCGAATTGAGATTCATCGAAAAAGCAGGAGAAATTTCAGACATCGAAATGAAAAGTGTTGATTATATTATTAAATTGCAATTAAATCTGCAATAAAATTGGAAACTTTGAATTTGTCAAAGAGAAATACTGTCTATTTGGGCGTTTCCTTCTCGGATTGGGTTTTTCCTTCTGATTATTTTGATAGCTCCTCTCAAAAAGAAACTCTTCTTTAATTCTTAATGTAAAATGCTACATGTAATATGGAAACAATATTAAACAAAATAACAAGAGAAGACTTTATGGATTTTTTTCGAGATGATGAAAAGTTAAATTTACTTACACCAGATGACAGAGCAGAGATATTCTCTCAAATTTTATCAGGTAACAGCGATTTTACAAAAGAGTTTCTTGATGAAATTTTGATGGATTATTCGGTTACAAATATTGAAATAAAAGAAGTGGAATAATGGCAAAGCAAAATCGTTGGACACGAGAACAGACTATCATCTCATTAAATCTTTATTGCCAAATACCTTTTAACAAAGTAAGTTCTAATCATCCAGTGATTGTGAAAATTGCTAATATTATTGGAAGAACACCTAATTCCGTTAAAATGAAAATCGGAAATTTTGGCAGCTTTGACCCAGAACTTTTAAAAAGAGGAATAGTTGGTTTAGGAAATACTAGTAAATTGGATGAAGAAGTTTGGAATGAGTTTAATAATGATTGGGATAATCTTGCTTATGAAAGTGAATTACTTATTTCAAAATTCGCCAATAAACCAATCGAAAGAACATCTGAAATTGACACCGAAGATATTCCTTTAGGAAAAGAACGAGAAGCAATGATAAAACAACGGATAAATCAAAAGTTTTTCCGTTCAACAATTTTATCATCATACAATCTTAAATGCTGTGTGACAGGCTTATCAATTTCTGACTTTCTTGTTGCAAGTCATATTGTTCCTTGGTCAAAAGATGAGAAAAATAGACTAAATCCCCGAAATGGTTTATGCCTAAATTCAATTCACGATAAGGCATTTGATAAAGGATTCATCACAATAACCACAAATTTTAAAGTAAAAGTATCAAAGATATTTGAGAACTTTAAAAAAGATAATGCTATTCCTGATCTTTTTTTGAAATATGATAATCAACCAATTTCACTTCCAGATAAGTTTCATCCTTCAAAAGAGTTTTTAGATTATCACTATAATAATATTTTCCAGCGATAATTTGCGTTAGAGATTATAGATTAAAGCCTACAGCTTAGTGAGGGTTTTAAGTAGATAACTTACCCCTTAGGTACAAGCCCCTTGTTCATCAAAATTCATCACATCGGAATTAAGTTCATAAGCAATTAATTTATAGTTGTAACTGTCGCGAAGCGTGGTTCCTTGTTAAACGAATATCCTCTTCGTGAACGCTATGTATAACAACCTTTATATTTCTGCTCATTTGAAGAGACAGAGCAAATTACCCTTATAAATTTAAAGTAATTTTTTAACTTTACTTAATCTTTACAAAGGGAAGCTAAAAAGAAATCCAAAATAAAAATAGAATTAAATTTAATTTCTAATCAATGACACCTTTTTACGACGACGACGGAACTAAAGTCAACCCTGACTTAATCCCTGTCCCGGGAATGTGCCTGGTATGTAAGAAATGGGATAATGGTGATTCCGAGGAAGAGATGCTCTGCAAACTGACCATCATGGATCAAAGAAATTCGAGTGTTATGAATTTGAAAGTATAAAGAATGCCTAAAATTAATTTTAGTCATTCGAAATTTTAGCTCACTTAAGGCATTTCCAATTCTAGTCATTCAACACTGTAATGCTGAGCGGAGTCGAAGCATAGCTCACTTTCATCACTTCCTGTTTTTGCCATTTGGGTCATCTGGATCAAAAACAAAATAGACTATTTATGGGTGGTACAGAGCCAAAAACTAATTTTCTTCTAAAAGTGGCGAACAAAGGAGAACTCTTCTGGTAAGACGGAATAATTACTTTTTTGATTTCTTGTCTTCCTTTTTGTCAGTGTTACGTCCAAATACTGAGAAATGAACATATCTTCCGGGATTCACACGCATATCCTCAAGAAGATTATTAAGTTCATTAGCTGAAGATTCAAGGTTGTTGTATAAACTATCATTATGTATAAGCATTCCCAAACTTCCTTCTCCCTTATTCACTTTTTCTAAAACACTTGTTATCCCTTTTAAAGCGTCATTTGTATTAGCCAGGGTTGTGGAAATATTGGATTTTGCAAGAGTATCAGAAAGTGCTGAGAAATTAGAAATAATATTATTAAACTGCTCCCTGTTATTTTTAAGATTACTTGTTATAGATTCAACATTTCCAATAATGCTTTCAAGACGGTTCTTCTGAGAAATAATAAGAGTATCAATGGTTGATGTAGTGTGCTCGAGGTTATATAACGTAAGTTTAATGCTTTCGAAACTCTTTGCCAGATTTTCCCTTGTATCCCTATTAAAGACATATTGAATTACACTAACTACCGAGTCAATTGAAAGCATAAGGTTTTCTGCTTTTAATTTCAAGGGAAGCATTTGTTTGTTTACTTCTTCTTTCAAAGAGCCTTCAATATCAGATATCAGAGTATCTCCGTTTTGAATATATTCAGTTGAATTACCAAGGATAAGGTTTATCCCTTTTGAACCAAGCAGATCTGAACTAAATATTTTCGCAATAGAATTGGCCGGAATCTGGATAGGGTCATCCATAATAAATTTAACGATAATATTTGCATCAGCACTTCCATCAAAATATAATTCTCTTACAATACCAACTTTTAATCCATTTATTGAAACAGGATTAGCTGGCACCAAACCATCAACTTTATCATAAACTGCATAAAATTCACGCTGCTGATGAAAAAAATCTTTTCCTTTTAAGAAATTAAAGCCCCAGATAAATAATGCTAGAGTAACAATAAAAAGAAGTCCAACCTTAAATTCACGTGATATTTTCACCATGAGTGATTATATTTTATACAAATATAAACTTTTTTAACAAGCCATTACTTTTTTTGTATTGAAATTCTTTCCCCATCCTCAAAAGCAACAATGAAGGCCTCAGAATAGCCATCTGGCAAATTACTTTTCAAGCTAAGAGCTTTGTCATAGTTGGTTGTCAATCCTGTAGTATATTTGTAAACACCATTATGAAAATACTTCCATATATCATCAAGACCTTCAAATCTCTTATCATCAAGAGAAATATTCCGGTATGAAGTCATTATCTGTATCCTATATACAATATCATTAACATTATTATTTGTTTCAACAGCTTCAAGCAGGCCGGTATTATATTCAGCAAGTAATTCAGTCATTTGAACAAGTGTGTCAAACGATTCCAGCATTTCTTCTGTTTTTTGCCTCAAGGGTTCAACACTTTCTTCTTGCATAAGGCCTGATCTTTTACAAAAAATCAAAGTGTCCCTGTCATTAAGATAAATGCCAGATGAATGTGGTAAAATCTCAACAACTCTTGATCCAAAAAGATTTATTTTAGATATGTTGGCTAATGAGCCTACAGGAATTTTTATTTTCTTGTCTACTTTCATTAACACAATTATTCTGGCAGAGCCATCTTTAAGAAAAGATATGTCCTTTACTTGCCCAACGTTCATTCCCTTTATCACAACAGCATCCTTAGCTCTCAAGCCTTCTACATTATCAAC
>JAIOTT010000146.1 GCA_021106655.1 Bacteroidales bacterium | reverse complement strand
ATATATACCATAAATATCCTCCCATCCATTTTGTATTGTTCCGAACCTATGCTTGATCATTAGTCCAAAAGATCCTTTGGGAGAATTCACGATTGTAGGATTATCAATAAGCAATCCACTTTCGAAAGGAGATCTTACGGGTCTCTTATCAACTTTATTCTCCTCGCCACCTGATTGGGCAAAGGCAGTATTAAAAAGCAATAATAGTGATATTACACCAATTATTACAGTATTGATTAAAAAGCTATTGTTCTTCTTCATCAGATTTTATATTTTTATTAATTAATATGAGGCTAGTTATCTTTTGCACCTTGCTCAATCCATGCAAGTATAAGAACCATCTCGTTCGCATCATAACGACCATCAGCATGAGAATTGGGCGGATAAAACTTTGTGTACAACCCACTTAATTCCGGGCTTATTGTATCGATCAAACCCTTGGCCCAAAGATCATCATAAGCGTTAACAGGGGTTAGATCAACCGCAAAATGCCCTGCAGTATGGCATCCTCCCATATTGCAACTGTTATCAAAAATTGGAATAATATCAGATCCAAAACTAACACTATCCGGTGCTGGTTCAATGTCATATTCAATATAATTATACTCACAGGCTGATAATAAAACTAAATAAACAAATATTAATAATAATTGTATTTTTTTTCTTCTAAATTTCATTATTGCTTTGGTTTTATATGTAAATAATAATTTATTATAGTATTTAAATAGTTTAATATTAAGCTTACAAAATTGAAGATATAACTTCAATAAATCATTCTTAACGATGTGAGATTTTTACTTTAATTCCTGATTTATATCATTAAAAAATTGATAAATATTATATTTAATTTGAATAATACAAATTTTAGAATATTTTTGTACACTGTAATCATGATAGTTATACTATTATTAATTATATATATACAATGAATAATACGGAGTGCGTAGAGGATTGTTTTCATTGCACAAAGAAATTAAGCATCTTTAATAATCTCAGGAAGGAAGAGCTGCAACTGATCAGTGAAACTAAAAATATAGTTAAATTCAGGGCTGGGGAGATCATATTAAAACAAGGTACTGTTTTAACACATTTGGCATGCCTTACTTCGGGGTTGGCAAAAATTTACCTTGAGGGAGAAAATGATAAAAACCTTATATTGAGATTCCTTAGGCCGACACAGATGGTTGGTGGACCAGGACTCTTCTCAGATTACAAACTTCATTTCACTGTAAGGGCACTTGAAGAATCCTTTGCATGCTTTATTGATGTCGAAATTCTAAAACAAGTTCTTATAAAAAATCATGAATTTGCATTAGAGATATTAAAGTATTCAAATGAGCAGTCTATCATTGATTACAAGAAATTTATAAGCCTTACTCAAAAACAAATGCATGGCCGCATATCCGATGCATTACTACATCTTTCACAAAATATTTTCACTAATAACCCTGAAGGGTTTATCATAAGCAGACAAGATCTTGCTGACTTCACAGGCATGGCAAAAGAAAGTGCTATCAGAATATTAAAGGAGTTCAGCGATGAAAACCTTATCGTTCTTGATAAGAAAAAAATAATTGTAATGCAACCCAAATCCTTGGAAAGCATTAGCAAAAAGGGATAAAACTCACCTTAACGTTTTCATTACCAGATAGCCTCTGGAATATTTTACATATTCAAAATTCTATTGTATTGACATAGATCAAAATATTATTGATATAATTTCTGATTAACACATCAATATCTCACACAAATTATTTTTTTTACAGTTTACTTATGTAATACTTTTACTGTATTCAATTTAAGCAAACAAATCACACATATATATAAGCCCAAATATTATTAATTTATTAACTAAAACTTATTAGATATGAAAAAATTAATTTACTCTTTTGTTTTGTTTGTAGGAGTACTTGCATTGGTAATAACTGGTTGCAAAGGCCCTGAGGGTCCGGCAGGTCCGGCAGGTGCTGATGGTACTAATGGAACTAATGGAACAGATGGTACTAATGGTGTAGATGGTAATGAAGTTTGTCTGACTTGCCACACACTTGCAAACAAAACCCTTGTTACCACAATGTATAACCTTTCAGGTCATGCTGCCGGATTATATGTTGGTTATGCCGGTGGGCGCCAAAGTTGTGCGATGTGTCATTCGGATCAAGGTTTTGTTGAAACACAATATACAGGTGCTGATACAACTGCATTTGATATTGCAAATCCACAACCCATACAGTGTGGCACCTGCCATGACTTCCATGCTACTTTCGACTTTGACGGTGATGGGCCTGATTATGCACTCAGGACAAACAGTCCGGTTGAAATGATATTTGATGGATCAACGGTTGATTTTGGAGGTAGTGGTAACCTCTGTGCAAACTGCCACCAAACAAGAAGAGCAGGTCCAGTTCCGGGATCCGGAAATTTCACAATTACATCCACACACTGGGGACCACACCACGGACCACAGGCAAATCTCCTTGATGGGGTTGGTTTCTTTGAAGTAGTAGGTTCTATGACTTATCCAACATCTAAAACAACTCACCGTATAGATGCTAATTGTGCAACTTGTCATATGCATTTTGATGCAGCTGACGAAACCGAAGGCGGACATACATGGTGGCCTTCTGTTGCCTCATGTGTTCCATGCCATCCGGGAGCAACTGACTTTGATATTAATGGTGTTCAAACTGAAATCGAAGGCTTACTGGACGACATAAAAACTGAAATGATAGCTATAGGATTGTATGATGATGCTGCTGGACATGTAGTAACAGGGACATATACAGCTGAACAAGCCGGTGCTTATTTTAACTGGATCGGTATAGAGGAGGATAGAAGCGCAGGTGTTCACAATTATCCTTACATTAAAGCACTACTTACAAATACTCTTGAAAGTTTTTAGGTTAGTAATATTATTGATTTTCATTAAAAAGCTCCGGCATATGCCGGAGCTTTTTTAATTAATGGAGAATCTCTATAATATCACGAATACTTTTTACTTTAACAAACTTCTCACTTTCAATATTTTCATTTTCAATCTGTTCATAAAGCCATGTGGTGTCAGAGGGAACATATATACCATAGCCACCCAATCCGAGTACAGGCAAAATATCCGATTTCAATGAGTTGCCGACCATTATAAATTGAGATGCTTCAATATCTAAATGATTTAACAAACTTTTGTAATTATCCTCTTTCTTATCGCTCATGATCTCAATATGATGGAAATATCCTGATAGTCCTGATTTCACTAGCTTCTTTTCCTGGTCCAGAAGATCACCTTTGGTTACAATTATCAATTTATATTTGCCTTGTAATATTTTAAGAACATCCTCTATCCCGTTGATAAGATTGACAGGTTTCCTTAACATCGCTTTTCCAAGTTCAATGATCTTGCTAATAGTGCTTGCAGGTATTTCTGATGAGGAGATCCTTATTGCTGTTTCAATAAGGGAAAGTGAAAATGCTTTTATTCCGTAACCATACAATCCCATATTTTGCACCTCAGTCTTAAATAGCTCTTTGGAAGTTTCTTCGGTATTCATAAAAGGAATCATAATACGGCAAAATTCCTGTTCAGTCTCCTTATAAAAAATCTCGTTATCCCAGAGAGTATCATCCGCATCAAAACCCACAACTCTTATATTTGAATTCATAAAAATATCTTAATTTTACCTCCGCTTAATACTTAAATACTTTTTCTTAATATATAAGACACAATAAATGCTAATGTGGCATGTATAAAAAAATCAAAGCTTATTATATTAATAAAACCAAATCTCTAAGAAGGTGACTTTAAATTGCACCAGTTTGATGCTTGTAAAAAGGAATAATGGAATAGTGGAATAATGGAAAGAAAACAATAGTAAAAAATATTAGTTTTGCAGATAACATTTACATGAATTTGCTTGTTTAAGTCCATGAAAAATTAATATGATCCCGAAACATTGCATCTATGTCTGACACACTGTGGTTTATAATATCCTTGTTCATTTTAATCGCTACCTTTCCGTTATTATACTATGTTTCCGAAAATTATTTCATTAACTCCCTTGAATCAATCTCAAGGAGATTTAAAATACGTTCCGACATCGCCGGGTCCACATTAATGGCTGCTGGCTCCAGCACACCGGAATTGGCAGTTGTTCTGTTTGCATTACTTAAATCAGGCGACCATGGAGCATTAGGAGTTGGTACAATAGTCGGATCAGCTCTGTTCAATCTTTTTGCCATTGTAGGTGCAGTATTTTTGATTTACAGGTCAAAACTTATGAAGCAACCTCTTCTAAGAGACTTGATATTTTATTCAATATCTATTATACTCCTGGTATGGTTTTTTATCGACGGAAACATTACAATTTCCGAAGCACTTATTTTTGTTGTTATTTATATTTTATATATCGTTATGCTGTATTACTGGAAGGATTTATTTACTTATGAAGATTCTGAAAAAATTCTACCTGAGGCTAAAGATCATGAAAGCAAAAATAATCTCAGATGTACACCAAAAACGCTAATGCAGTGTGTCGATAATTTTGTACGAAAGATTGTACCTGGATTGAATAATATTTTTATCGCTTTTATTTTCTCTCTGATCCTGATATGTGGATTAAGCTGGCTGATGGTCGACAGGGCAATTCAGATTTCACATTTTTTAGGAATACCTGAAGTGATAATAGGTTTAACAGTTATTGCAATAGGCACTTCAATACCTGACCTTCTCTCTTCAATAATTGTTGCGAAGAAAGGACGCCCTGGAATGGCAATCAATAATGCCATCGGATCAAATATTTTTGATATTCTGATTGGTTTTGGATTACCCTGGCTGCTACTTTTAGTATTTTCAAACAGAAGTATTGAAGTTAAAAATGATGATCTTTGGCTCGCTTTTGCTTTGTTAATAGGTTCAGTATTGATCATAACAATAAGCTTCATTTTCAATAAATGGAAGATGAAGAAAGGGATAGGTTATATGCTTATCATACTATATATTATTTATTTGATTTGGGAGATCATAGGTAGTACAGATATTATTTTTTGGTAAGCATGAAAAGAACAATGAAATTAGAAATTGGAAATTGGAAAAAAAGAATAGAGTTTACCCCGTTGGACACTTAATATATTGGTGATAACTCATTATTAGAAGTTATTATCCTACGGAGTTTACAAACTAGATATTTATAAATTATCGGAAGAATAGCCTGATTTGGTTTGGTGCGATTTTGACAAGTGGAACAAAGAGCTTCTAA
Source organism: Bacteroidales bacterium (assembly GCA_021106655.1). Lineage (GTDB taxonomy): Bacteria > Bacteroidota > Bacteroidia > Bacteroidales > SMBSF77 > SMBSF77. The sequence continues at coordinate 2,119 of JAIOTT010000146.1, read as the reverse complement.
ATAAATTAGATACTTCAAAATACCAAATAGTAATTAATAAACTTGGTCCAAAGTTGAATGCGTTTATCAACATCACAAAAATATAATACAAATTTCTAATTTCAAACCGTGAACGCTTACAATTTTTGTTTTTAATAATTAGCAAATGAACACAAAATAAATTACAGGTCATGAACCAAATAACTCATCATCTCGATCAAATTGCGATAACAGTTAAATCTCATAAACTGCTTGAGCAATTACTTAAAGAAAACCCACAACTGGGAGAGATAATGCGCAATGCACGAAATGAGACTGAAGCCCTTGTTGGGGTCAGAAACTGGGTTTCTGAGGAATTAAAGAAAAGCCCTGACGCACATAAATTCTATCTAAAGGAAGTTAGTGGAAGGAAGGCTTTTGAGAAACTAGCATGGAAAGATTTTGCAGCTATCCGTATTCTCGATTATATCGATAATGCAGGGCGTGAGTTTGATGATTTGAATTTGAGGGGAGAAAAAGCTATCAGTAATCCTATGAAATTGATCTGGCTTGCAGTAACTTTTGGAACCGGTGGTGCCAAACCTTATTTTTTCAAGGATATGTTACAGCTTTTCCGTCAGTTCTCTGCCAAGAGCAAACGCAAATTCCCAACAAAAGAGAAAATTGAAGAATGGATGTCGAGATGGTGCTCAGGGCTAGACCCAAGGATAATTAAATTAAGAGAAGAAAATCGTGAGCGAATTTTAAAAATTATTATTGAAAAGATTGATAAGGGAGAGATCAATGACTCAAAGTTCAATTTCAAAAGAGATATGTCGCAAGAGCAGAAATACTTGCTTACATTAGAATGGTGGAATGATAAACTATTCCATCTGAGGTTTGCTGTCCGTACTCCTGATCTGTTGAATGAACTACTTGGAAACTCACTTGACCCTGATACCATGAAGTTGCTATATGAGGCTGAAAAGAAAGGTATCCCGTTTTTTGTTAATCCGTATTATCTCTCTCTACTTCATGTCCGTGTTCCCTATTTTGCTATTGGAGCTGATCTGGCAATTAGGCATTATGTTATCTACAGCCAACAACTTATCGACGAATACCAGCACATTGTGGCATGGGAAAAAGAAGATAAAGTGGAGCCTGGAAAACCTAATGCTGCAGGATGGTTGCTTCCTTCATATGATAATATTCATCGTCGTTATCCTGAAGTTGCAATATTAATCCCTGATACAATGGGAAGAGCCTGCGGAGGATTATGTTCTTCATGCCAACGAATGTTTGGATTTCAAAAAGGAAACCTGAATTTTAATCTTGATAAATTAAAACCCCACGAGACCTGGGACACAAAACAAAAAAAGCTGCTTTATTATTTTGAGACAGACTCGCAACTCCGCGACATATTAATTACAGGTGGTGATGCACTCATGAGTTCTGATAAATCGTTACAAAAGATACTTGAGGCTGTTTATGAAATGGCACTCAGTAAGAAGAACAATAACAAAAAGCTTAAAGAAGGAGAAAAATATGCAGAGATACTCAGGGTAAGATTAGGAACCAGACTTCCTGTGTATCTGCCTCAAAGAGTTACGCCTGTGCTGGTTAAAATTCTCGGAGACTTTAAGCAAAAAGCTTCAAAAATCGGTATTAAACAATTTATCATACAAACTCATTTTGAATCTCCAATGGAGGTTACTCCAGAGGCACGCGATGCCGTTAAATTGCTTATTTCAAGTGGTTGGACAGTTACTAACCAACTTGTATTTACAGCAGCAGCTTCCAGGAGAGGTCATTCAGCCAAGCTACGCAAAGTGTTGAACGAAATTGGAATATTGAATTACTATACGTTCAGTGTGAAAGGTTATATGGAAAATAATTTCAACTTTGCCACTAACGAACGTGCCGTTCAGGAACAAATGGAAGAAAAAATTATTGGACAGATACCTGAAAAATATTTTAAGGAGATACGCGAATTCCCAAATAATGCAGAAATGCTGGTTGAAAATATTAATGAATTACTTAAAAAGGCGAAGCTGCCATTTTTAGGAACTGATCGTAATGTACTCAACCTTCCAGGTGTTGGAAAAAGCCTTACATTCAGAACTATAGGTATTACCAGGTATGGAAGAAGAATTCTGGAATT
>JAIOTT010000413.1 GCA_021106655.1 Bacteroidales bacterium | reverse complement strand
TATTGCAGAAGCTTCCGATCAGTTAAACATCTCTCTTCTCTCTAAAGCTGTTACAAAATACTTCCTGTGTTACCCAAAATCAGTCAAAGCAGGTAATAATTGATTTTTACATAAACACATCAATTTCAAAAATTTAGGCTATCTTTGTAGTTAGTTAAATCAGGTATCACATATAAGGTATAAGGTATCACGTATAATTGATAATTGTTAATCGTAATTAAAATAACATGGAGTTCACTGCACGACAAATAGCCGAAATACTTAATGGAACTATTGAGGGAAATGAAGAGGTCAGGGTTTCAAAACTTTCAAAGATTGAAGAAGGTGAGACCGGTTCATTAAGCTTCCTGTCAAACCTAAAATATTCACCATTTATTTATTCCACAAAAGCATCAACAATAATAGTAAGCAATGACTTTGTTCCGGTCAAGAAGTTTGAGACTACTCTGGTCAGGGTGAAAGATCCTTATTCTGCTTTTGCACAGCTTTTGGAAGTATATAATCAGATGAAAGCAAAAAAACCCGGCATATCAACAAAAGCACATATCTCAGAAGATTCTGTTCTTGGAGAAAAAGTTTATATAGGCGAATTTGCCTATATCGGCCCGGGAGTGAAAATTGGAGATAACACACATATTTATCCATTTACCTATATAGGCGACAATGCAATAGTTGGGAATAATTGCACTTTTTTTCCCGGAGTAAAAGTTTATAATGATTGTATTATAGGAAATAATTGTACAATGCACGGAGGAGTAATTATTGGTTCAGATGGTTTTGGCTTTGCACCACAGGAGGATAATAATTATAAAAAGATTCCACAGACAGGCAATGTGATTTTAGAAGATAATGTAGAAATTGGTTCCAATACAACTATCGACAGGGCAACTTTAGGCTCAACAATAATTCGCAAAGGGGCAAAACTCGACAACCTTATACAAATAGGTCATAATGCAGAGATAGGCGAGAATACTATTATTGTAGCACAATCAGGTATTTCAGGTTCAACAAAGATAGGAAAGAACTGTATGATTGGAGGTCAGGTTGGAATTGTTGGTCATATCAGTATTGCTGATAATGTAATGGTAGCAGCACAATCAGGTATTGGTTCAAGCATTAAAGAAAAAGGCAAAGTTGTACAAGGCTCACCATCATTTGGTATTAGAGATTACCAAAAATCATACATACATTTTCGAAATTTAAATAAGATCATTACACGCCTTGAAGAGCTGGAAAAACGGTTTAAGGAATAAGGTTTAATGTTTCAAGCTTGTAATTCATAATTCGTAATCCGTAACTCATAACTTTTAACTCATAACTTATCACTTTTAATATTATCTTTGCACCCGATTATGACAGAAAAACAAAAAACATTAAAAACCCCCATTTCAGTTTCCGGGACAGGCTTACACACCGGGAAAGATGTAACACTCACTTTCAAACCTGCACCTGAGAACCATGGTTATAAGTTTAAAAGAGTTGACATTGAAGGATCACTTCCTGTTGATGCCATAGTGGAAAATGTAGTGGATACTTCCAGGGGAACAACGATCGACCACAAGGGTGTACGTATCTATACAATTGAACATGCACTTGCAGCACTTTCCGGATTGGGTATTGATAATGCTTTGATCGAACTCAATGCTGAAGAAACTCCGATACTTGACGGAAGCTCAAAACTTTATGTGGATGCAATCCTAAAAGCAGGTATAGCTGAACTTGAAGCTGAAAGAAATTTCTATGAACTGAACACCAATATTTCTTACTCTGATCCTGAAGGTCAAATTGAAATGCTTGCTGTGCCTGATAAAGATTATTCACTCTCTGTCACCATTGATTATGAGACGAAAGTATTATCCACACAACATGCTAAAATAAACAGTATTAGCGCCTTTAAGGATGAGATTGCTACCTCACGAACTTTTGTGTTTCTTCATGAATTAGAACATCTCTTAAATAACAACCTTATTAAAGGTGGTGATTTAAGTAATGCCATAGTTTTTGTTAACCGTGTAGTATCACAGGAAGAACTGGACAGGCTTGCCAAACTATTTAACAAGCCCACTGTTAAAGTTCTTAGCGAAGGTATTTTGAATAACATTGAATTACAGCACATTAATGAACCGGCACGGCATAAGCTTTTAGATGTGATAGGTGATCTTGCACTTATTGGCAGGCCTATTAAAGCTAAAATACATGCATATAAGCCCGGCCATCAATCTAATGTGAAATTTGCAAAACTGATAAAGGATCAAATAAATAAGGGGAAAAAACAATTTGTGGTTGATCTTAATAAAGAGCCACTATATGATATTAAAGATATAATGAAGATCCTGCCTCACCGTCCTCCATTTCTTCTAATCGACAAAATACTGGAAATGAGTGACAAGCATGTCATTGGATTGAAGAATGTGAGCATGAATGAGGGGTATTTTGTTGGTCATTTCCCTGGTGAACCGGTTATGCCAGGAGTGCTGCAGGTAGAAGCTATGGCTCAAACAGGCGGAATACTTGCACTTAGTACCGTACCAGATCCCCATAATTACACTACTTATTTCTTAAAACTGGAAGAAGTGAAATTCAGGACAAAGGTTGTACCTGGCGATACCATCATCTTTTATCTTGAACTGATCAATCCTGTACGTAGAGGCATCTGCTATATGAATGGCAAGGCCTATGTAAATAATAAAATTGTTGCAGAAGCAACGCTATTAGCTCAAATTGCAAAAATAAATAACAAATAATGAATCAACCTTTAGCATACGTTAATCCACAAGCCAAAGTAGCAAATACTGTAGTTATTGAACCATTTGTTAACATAGAAAAAAACGTAGAAATTAACGAAGGTACCTGGATAGGCTCCAATGTTACAATAATGGAAGGTGCCCGTATCGGGAAAAACTGCAGGATATTTCCGGGCGCAGTTATATCTGCTATTCCTCAGGATCTTAAATTTCAGGGTGAGGATACTATTGTAAGAATTGGTGACAATACTACAATACGTGAGTTTGTTACAGTTAACAGGGGAACAAAAGCAAATTACGAAACAGTGATTGGTGATAATTGCCTTATTATGGCCTATGCCCATATTGCCCATGATTGCATTGTTGGTAATAACTGTATTCTTGCTAATGCAGCCACCCTTGCCGGCCATATTGAGATTGACGACTGGGCTATCATTGGAGGCCTTGTTGCTATCCATCAATTCGTTAAAATAGGAGCACATACAATGGTCTCTGGTGGATCACTTGTAAGAAAAGATATTCCACCATACGTTAAATGTGCCCGGGAACCTCTTTCTTATGTTGGTGTTAATTCTATTGGTTTGAGAAGAAGAGGATTTTCCAACGAGCAGATCAACCAAATTCAGGATATTTTCCGTGTCATATATCTAAAAGGATATAATGTTACACAGGCTGTTGAAATTATTGAAGCCAAAATCCCGGCAACCCCTGAAAGAGATGAGATACTTTCCTTCATTTCAACATCGAGCAGAGGTATAATGAAGGGATATGGGAAACTTTTGCAATAAGATATAAGACTATGAGATTGTGAGATAAAAGATTAAGAGATAATGTGATAATGTGATAATGTGATAATATGATGATATGATAATGGAAGAATAGTGACAGTGGCAGTCAGCATTAAGGTCTAAAATCTTAACTCCAAACTTTAGGCACTTGTAACTCCTAACTTCTTTATTGTATATCTGTATAATTACAAAGTGAATTTCTAATTCAAATAAATGATAAAATATGGCAACAACTTCTGATTTTAAAAATGGACTGTGTATTAACTTTAATAATGATTTATTTACTATAGTTGAATTTCAGCATGTAAAACCTGGTAAGGGGCCTGCTTTTGTCAGAACAAAACTTAAAAGCCTCAAAACCGGAAAAGTGATTCCAAATACTTTTACTGCAGGTGTGAAAATTGATATTGCAAGAGTTGAGAGACGAAATTATCAATACCTTTATAAGGATGATATTGGCTATCATTTTATGAACCTTGAAAACTTCGATCAAACCTTTATTGATAAAAACCTGATAAATGCACCTGAATTTCTCAAAGATGGACAAACTGTTGAAGTATTATTTCATGCTGACACCGAAACTCCACTGTCATGTGATCTTCCGGCATTTGTTGTACTTGAAGTTACTTATGCTGAACCAGGAGAAAAAGGGAATACTGCAACAGGTGCTTCCAAGCCTGCAACCCTTGAGACAGGAGCAGTTGTTAATGTTCCCCTTTTTATTAATACCGGTGAAAAAATCAAAGTCGACACACGTACCGGAGCATACGGTGAAAGAGTTAAAGAATAATCGTTAATTTTTGCCAGACTAAAGCAATGAAATTATTTGACGAGCTTACACTTATTCAGGTTTCTGAGATGATCACAGCAGAGTTTGAAGGTCTGCCGGAAACAAAAATCTCAGGATTGAATGAGATACATATGGTAGAGGCAGGCGATCTGACTTTTGTTGATCATCCTAAATATTACGACAAAGTTCTTTGCTCAAAGGCATCTGTCATTATCATAAATAAAAAGGTCACGCCACCAGATGGAAAAGCATTATTGTTTTCCGATGACCCTTTCAGAGATTATGTCTTCCTGGTTAAACGATTCAGGAAATTTGAATCCTCTAATTCCAAAATAAGTAACACAGCCAGGATCGGAGAAAACTGCACAATTCAACCCGGAGTTTTTATAGGTAATCATGTAAAAATAGGCAAGAACTGCATTATCCATTCCAATGTTAGCATTTACGATCATTGCGTAATCGGGAATAATGTTATTATTCATGCTAATAGTGTTATTGGTGCCGATGCATATTACTTTAAAAGAAGGCCGGATCACTATGATAAACTCGAGTCATGTGGCCGTGTCATTATTGAAGATAATGTTGAAATTGGTGCATTAAGTTCTATCGATAAAGGTGTTTCCGGTGATACCATAGTGGGTAAAGGAACAAAATTCGACAACCACGTTCAGGTCGGGCATGATACATATATCGGGAAAAATTGCCTTATTGGCTCGCAATGTGCTATTGCAGGTGTTACCAGAATTGAAGATGATGTTATCCTCTGGGCAAGAGTTGCTGTAAACAAAGACCTTACCATTGGTAAAGGAGCAATTGTTTTTGCTACCTCAGCAGTTGGTAAATCATTGGAAGGAGGCAAGGAATATTTTGGCATACCGGCTATAGAAGCAGGTGATAAGTGGAAAGAAATGGTAGCATTACGACAATTGCCGGACCTACTCAAAAAATTTCGTTAATTGCAATGATTAATGGTAAATCGTTAATGATGCGAATCAAGGGTTGGGGTTATGGCTGAAAATAGCTTACTACCTACTGTGGACTGTCTGCTTTCTTCCCGAAATAAAGATCCAGAGCTACAATAATGGCAGTAAATCCCCAGAAAGGAACAGATGCCTTATCGGAATCCAGGAAATTATTGAGTGTTCCATGAACATAATAAGTTACCAGACCTAGCATTAACACTAAACTAAAGGTTTTTACTTTCAGATCGGCCGATCGTCTGTAAACTCTCATAGCAGTGTACAAAACACATATCACAATAGCAAGAAAACTTAACATTCCCGGAACGCCTGATTCAGTCAGCGGACCAATATATTCACTGTGTGCATTACCCCTGTCTCCGGCATTTGTTGATATTATTGTTTTCTCCTTTGAAAGTTGATAAGGTGCGTATAAGAATTGATATGTTCCGGGGCCAATACCCATTACAGGATGATCCCTGAACATACGAATAGCTGACTGCCAGCGGTTAATTCTTTCAAGGTTTGAAGCATCAGAGGAAATATTGGTGATAGACTTGAGATGATCTTCAAAATTTGTGGATGATTCCCGGGAGTTTTTTTCCAGCTTATCGAATATCTCATTCTGAAAAAGAAAAAATCCGGATACAATAACTACTGTAAATAATGCTATCCATTTGAATTTAATTTTCAGAAGTATAATAAAATACACAAAAACAGCAGCAGCCACACTTAACCATGCTGCGCGACTGTATGAAAAAATAAGTGCTACAACAAATAAAACAAAAACAGCCGATATAGTGAATTTACGTGATCCTGAGTTCTCAGAATTAAATATACTTACAAAAATAAAAGGCAAAAATAAAGCCAGAACAGCACCATAAACAGTATGATCATTATAGAAAGGGGTCATTACAACATGACCAGGATCTTCCTCAAAGCCAGTTAATGCATGATTGTAAAGTGAATAGAATATTACAACTGACAAAGCAATGATATATAACCACAAAAACAAACTGATATTCTCAAACTTCTTAAATAGCTTTACTCCGATAAAATAAAAAGGAACTATAAACCATAATCTTGCTAAGAGAAATTTAAACGACACAAGAGGCAATTCACTTGTAAGGCTTGTAATGAATATCCAGGCCAGGTTGATCAAAATAGCAATGGTAACAGGATGCCTGAGTAACTTCTTGTCGATAGTATTTTCATAAAACAACTTAAGGAAAAATACCAGTAAAACACCCAACATCAATGGTTCCGTAGGGATAGAAACACCTATTCCAATATCAAAACTCCTGACATTAATTGCAAATGGTGTAAGAAATGTTATTAATAGAATAATCTTATCGAGGGAAAAAACAAAGAGTAAAACTATGATCAATAATAAAGGTAATAAGAGAGCCCAATAGAAATCATTAACTATCAATATTGTGTTAACAACAATAAAAACAGCACTGATAAAGTATACCCATCGTAATTTTTGTTTTTCCGTCAATTCCAGATTTGTTTAAGTGCTAGACCTTTTGAATCGGTATCGTATCTTTTGTAAGCGTTCACGATTTTAAGCTATTATACTAAAGTGCTAAAATTGTTAAATGGTTTATGTCATTTAATCTTAAACTGTGAGCCCTCTCGATTTTTTTAACCTGGTGTTTTCGATTATAGCTATAACAATTAATGCAAAGACAAAAGCTGCAAAGGCAGACAAAAGAACTATTATCCATCTGACAGGATATGATTTTTTATCAGCAACATAAGGTTTTGTAATAACAGTGCAATGAGTATATTCCCTGTTATATGATAAAAGGGCATTATCATAATCCAGTTTAAACTCACTATAGCCATCAGATTCAGATCTGGCAAGTTCTGTAAGCACAAGCAGTTCAGCTCCTTTTTTTTCAATATTTTCTTTTAGCTCTAATACTCCGGCTGTATTTATACGTGAGGCATTTGCTCCATCAACAGTACGTAAAAAGCCTTTAGTAACCTGCTCACTCTGGCTTTTGTAATCAAGTAAGCCATATTCGGTTGCTAACTTATATATTCTTTTTTGTATTGAATCTAGTGCAAATCTCTTTTCATCCAGTAATCGTTTGTAATTTATCATTACCTCATAAAACTTATTTTTATGTAAAGCCCTTACCTTTTGATTATAAAGCCTTATCATCTCATTTATCATACTCCTGGCAACATATGCGTCTTTATCAAGCACTTCTATTCGGATTGATTCAAATTCTGTTTTCCTGATACTCACATTTTTACTGAACTCCCACTGTATTGTTGAATAAAAATATTCATAGGTTGAATCAATTTCATAGTGTTCTGCAAGATTAAAAATCCTGATCAGGCTATCCTGAATATCTCTTCCATGTATTAATTGTAACATTTGCTCAGTCTCACTTTCATCTGAGTATGGAAAAACATTGGTAGGATATAATACCGCATACGACTTAAATTTGGGTGTAATAAAAAACGGGTCAGAGAATATGGCTGAAAGGACAATAGCAATAACAACAATAATCACTAAATGCCATTTCCATTTATAGAACAGGTTTAGGAGATTAAAATTATTAAAAAAATTATCCATGAATATCGTATGTTGCTTTGTTTCTATTCTGTTGCTTGTGCTTTCTTCAATTTTAATTCTTTCTTCTTTTTCAACAACTACTGTAGTTTTTTGATGTTTTATTACTGTTTCCTGTTGAGTCGCTTGTTGATCTTTTATTTCAGTGAGATCTCTTTGCTTTTCAGGAGCGCTAAATACTAATTTTTTCTCTTTTTTTTTTAAGTCAAGATTTTTTAAAAGATTTTCAAAAATAATGATCACAATCAGAGTTAACAGAACAGATGATATAGTGGCGACCACCATGATAAGCCATCTTATAGGATATGATTTTTTCTCAGCCTGGAAAGCATAATTAACAATAAACTTATGTGGAAGTTCTTCATTAGCATCCACTTTTGCCTCTTCATATTTTGCTTTAATATGACTGAGTTGTTTTTTCTCATGTTCCAGCGCATCCCTAAGCGAAACATATGGCCCGCCATATTTTGCCAGTATCTCAAGTCTGGCTTCCAATGCCCTGACTCCTGATGCATTTCCTCTGGCAATTTCAATAGCAAGTTGCTGATTGATCATCTCCGACTGGGATTCATAATCGTGCACTCCAAAACCTCGTAAAGTTGTTAATGAATCTTCCATTTGCCGCACTTCATCTCTCAGTTTAAAATATTCCTTCTCAACAATTTCAAAGGCCTTAATTGCCCTTTCCTTTTGCATGTGGTTTTTTGTTGAATCAAGCAATTCAGCTATATCATTTGCAATATCAGCAGCCATTTGAGGATCAGTATCGAGTACAGATATCTCAACAGCCATAAACTCAGTTCGCCTGAAATGTACATTACTTTCATACTCCCTATACAATGAGGTTCTTTTAAACTTCGAAGCAGTGTCAATATCGTAATGATCCATCAAGTTGTATTTCTCAATAACTTTATCCTGGATCATATTTGAATGCAGAATCTGTAGCAGTTGTTCCGCTTGCTCCTCTTCGCCAAATTCAAGAATATCCTGATCAGGACCATAATTTTCACTCATCAAAGCTTTGGAAATTGAATTGGTTGAAGTAGGGAAAAGAATTACAGTCGACTTAAATTTCGGAGTAATAAAATACGGTAAGGAAAAAACGAAAGATGCAAGTATTGAAATTACAGCAACAATAATTAAGGGTTTCCACCACTTAAAAAGAAACAGTACAAAGTTTGTAGAGTCAAAATCACTATTATCCTTTTGGATATTTTTCATGTGTTATTGTTGTAAAAATAATACAAGGTTCAAAAGTATTAAAAATTTACTATACTACCAAAATTTTATAAAAATCAGTACCTATTTACCCTCTCAAGTTGTTTAATTCCTAATTGCTCAAAGTTGATTAGGTGAGTAAGTTAATTAGTTGATTATGGAAGAAAGTGCAATTAGAAATTCTAAAGCAGATTAAAAATTACTCTTCCTTCAGGATACTTAAGAATGATTTGATATTCAATAATTTCAGCAGGAAGGCAAATATGAGTGAAGCTATTATCATAAGGATAAAATTGATCTCCCAGTCAAGCTTTATTTCTTTGGAAAAGAAATTGATAGCAATCACCCCGACAATAAAAAGAAGCACGGTGAAAAGGAAGCGATAGTTTATCCTGAACCTGAATACCTTTTGCACTAGAAATACTTGAATAATAGCAGTCACAAATTGTGCACTGATACTGGCATAAGCAGAACCCAGTGCATGGAGTTTAGGGATCAGCAGGAAATTCAATATAAAACTGATCAGCATGCCACTGGCAGCAACAATATTCAATGCTTTCAGGTTTCCATTTGCGGTCAGCAGAGTTCCAAAGACATAGGTAATGGAAATTGCTACAAAGCCACTCATAAGATACTGAAACACGGCAGCCGATTCATCAATATGTTCTATATATAACAAATCCATTAATTCATAACTATAAAAATATGAGCCAACAGCAACTACAACAGAAAAGGTGATCAGTATAGTAAATGCCAGCTTAACCAATTCTTCAACATTTTCCTTCAGCTTGATCATTTTGGAAAAAATTGGAAGTAACAGCACTGCAAAGAGAAATGCAATCATATTGGTGGCATCCAGTAAGCGGTATGCTGAAAAATATATACCAACCTGTACTTCACCTTGCGGATCCGGTAGCAACCTTTCTATCAAAACAGAATCTATCCTGTTATAAAAAGTCATTAACAACACCAGAACAGCAAATGGAAAGCTCTGTTTAATGATCATTACAAAAAACGGCCAGTTCCATTTTAGTTTCCTGAAAGCTGCTTTTCTTATTACGATAGTAAGGGCAATTAAGGCAGTTAAGAAATAGGCTGCAGTCTGTGCATAAATGAACCATTCAATCTGAAAGCTGGTTTTTGTAACATTACCCCATAATAGAACCCCGCAGATAATGATCATAATTATTCTATCGAGGACAGATAGAAAACTCTCGGTTTTAAACAATAGCAAACCTGAAATATTCGATCTTAAATATAAAATAAAAGATATTAAAAACTGATTAAATGCCAGGACACCCAAAAACTTAAGTTGGGTAGAATCATAACCTATTATCAATCCAATAATAAATGTCACAATAATATAAACAGCTGCCAATACAATTTTCAACACTACTATGCTGGAAAAGTGCTTGTTGAGAAGGTAATTATGCTGGGCAATATTCCGGTTATTGAAATTGGTTATTCCAAAATCAAGTAAAATATTAAATAGAAAAGAAAAGTTGAAAATCGTAATATAGAAGCCATAATCCGCAGCACCTACAACATTATATACCTCCCGGTCGATCCCAAGTATCCAGAATGGCTTTATGAGAAGATTTAAAAAAAGAAGTAAGCCAAGATTTGTTAAAAATTTCTTTTGCATCTAATGCAGCATAAGGTTTGATCAAAACTGTCGTAAACAAATCCCTACAAATGTATCAAATTTTCCCTAAAATCCTGACACTTACAACCTGTTTACTGATAATTGTTAACACTGTTGTCCGGTAAACTTAATATAATGCATCATAGATTCTTCACTTCACTTCGTTT
>JAIOTT010000136.1 GCA_021106655.1 Bacteroidales bacterium | reverse complement strand
GCCCGGTTAAAGGAGATCTTAAATATGGTTCTCCCCGATCCATTAAGAATGCTTCTATACATTGCATGCAAGGAAAGTGGATTTTATCCATCCTGTTAGTAAAGCAAAAATTAGCATTGTTGCTCCACCTCCTGATGATCCTTTATGGAATCATTTTTTAGAAGATCAATCTGTATAAACTATGATCAGGGGAAAAAACAAGCCACAGATTCACAGATTAAGACAAAAGAGGAATTTTGTGATTGTTACACTGTTTGTAATGTCTTTTCTCTCTTTTCAGAATTTATATACTCAGTACTATTCCACAGGTCAAGATCCTTCATCAACTAAATGGATGCAGATAAATACAGACAATTTTCAGATTATTTTTCCTATGGACTTTGGAAAAGAATCCCAGAAACTGGCTAATAAGCTTGAGATCGTATACAATTACGCCTCAGTCACATTGAAGTATAAGCCCCGGAAAATATCAGTGATACTCCATAATCAAAGTGTCAAATCAAACGCATCTGTGACCTGGGCTCCAAAAAGAATGGATTTTTATACATGCCCTCCTCAAGACAGCTATCCACAAGATTGGCTTGAACAACTTGCTGTACATGAATTCCGTCATGTGGTTCAGATTGGTAAAATAAATCAGGGACTTAGCAGGATATTATATTTTATTTTGGGTGAACAAGCTATAGGTGCAATACTTGGAATTTATGTTCCACTTTGGTTCCTTGAAGGAGATGCAGTTGTGACTGAAACAGCATTAAGTAAATCGGGAAGAGGCAGAGTCCCTTCCTTTGAAATGAAACTCAGGACGCAATTACTTCAAAACGGAAAATCCTCATATGATAAAGCTGTATTTGGATCATTTAAAGATTATGTACCTAACCATTATATATTGGGTTACCACCTCGTTGCAGTAGCAAGGAAAAATTTCGGCACTAAGTTATGGTCAGATGCATTAAACAAAGTAGCCCGCTACCCCTATATTATCACTCCCTTTAATAAAGGTATTAAAAATAATACGGGCTTATCAAAAACAGGTCTTTACAATCATATTTTAAACAAGCTGGACAGTTCATGGAGAAAACAACAGGAATCAACTCCTCTTAATAATTTTCAGATTTTCACAAAGAAGGAAAATAAATTCTATACCAATTATAATAATACTCATTACATCAACGATTCAACAGTAATTGCTGAAAAATCAGGTATAGATGATATAAGCCGATTCGTGATAATTTCCAGGAATGGAAAAGAAAACAGAGTTTTTACACCCGGAATATATTTTGATGAAACTCTCTCCTATTCAAATGGCAAAATATGCTGGTCAGAAAAGCAGTATGACAAAAAGTGGGATAACAGAAATTTTGCAGTGATAAAAATACTATATCTGAATAATAAAAAACTAACTAAGTTAAGTTCCGGATCCAGGTATTTTGCACCTGCGTTTTCACACAAAGGAGATAAAATTGTTACTGTAAATGTTAGCACTGATAATGTTTATTCTCTTGTCATCCTAAATGCAAATGATGGAGAAGTAATTCAAAATTTTACGTCACTATCAAATGATTTTTTTATAACACCCTGCTGGAGTAAAAATGATGATAAAATAATTACAATACTTTTAAACGAAGGAGGTAAGAGCCTGGCAATATTTAATCCGGAAACTTCAGAATTAAAGCAACTCCTGCCCTACTCCTATACCGAGATATCCAAGCCAATAATGCAAAACAACTATATTTTTTTCACAGGAGCTTATTCAGGAATTGATAATATTTATGCGCTTGATACTACTGATCTGAAAGTATATCAGGTAACTTCTGCAGAATTCGGAGCCAGAGATCCTGATTTCTCCCATGATGGAAAGAAAATGATATACTCCGATTATACTGCGGGTGGCTATCGCCTTGTTGAGATTAATTATAATCCGGAATTATGGAAACCACTGAAACACGTAGAAAATAATTCCATTAAATTATACAAAAGCATTTCTGCACAAGAAAAGGGTGTACCTAATTTTTCTGATACAATTTATAAGATATATGAAGAAAAAAGATATCGAAAAATACCTAATTTGATAAATATTCATAGCTGGGCTCCCTTATCTATTGATATCGATAATACAACATTGAATCCCGGATTTTCCATCATGTCGCAGAACAAGCTGAGTTCAACTTTTGCCACATTAGGCTATGAACATGATCTTAATGAGAAAACCGGCAAATATTATTTTAATCTGGATTACGAAGGTTTATACCCAATCTTCAATATCAAATTTGAAACAGGAAAAAGAGCATCAAACTTCCCTGACGATCATAATATTATGCAAAGGTTTACCTGGGATGAAACAAGTCTTGAAACAGGCATCAGGCTACCTTTGAATCTTACACAAGGCAAATATTTCAGACAGATCCAACCTCAGCTCTCTTCAACATACATTAATATGAGTCATGATCCATCAACACCTGAGAATTTTATAGAAGCTTCATTCCAAACAATGGATTACAGGCTAACTGCATATAATCTATTAAAAACTTCCATTAAAGATATTTATCCCAAATGGGGGCAAACAATCGACTTAAACTTTAGAAGCACTCCTTTTACCGGAACTGATCTCGGAAACATTGTTGCTGTAGAAACCCGTATGTATTTCCCCGGATTAACAAAGCACCACAGTTTGAATATCTACACAGGTATTCAACACAGAAGCATTTCAGATTCGTATTATTTCTCTGATCTTATCAATTACCCAAAAGGCTATTCAGGTCAAAGCAATGACAGCCTGTACAGTTTGTCATTTAATTATGACTTCCCGCTGCTCTACCCTGACTTCCGGATTGGTTCATTGATTTATTTAAAAAGGATAAGAGCAAATATTTTTTACGATTATGGAAGAGGGTGGAAAACGGGCCAAAGTACAAGCTATAACTCGACTGGAGCAGCAGTTTTTACTAACTTCCATTTCTTAAGGCTGATTTTCCCGGTAGACCTTGGATTCAGGGTTATTTACCTGCCTGAAACGGATAAGTGGAGAACGGATTTTTTAGTTTTAATTAACTTTGGGAGTCTATAGGAATATAATTGCTCTAATTGAACCATGTTCATCGTAGCGTCCACGCTACGATGTTAATAATCAGGCGAAGCGTGGACGCTTCGCCAAACAAGGTTACAGGTTAAAAAAAACTCGAAACACGCAACCCGATACACGTAACTTTCATGCTTATACAACATCAGTCAAAAATATTTTATCTTAGTAATTTTAAAAGCATTGAACCTTAAAACTACCAAATATGAATTTTATAATTAGATTATTGGTTTCGGCTTTAGCAGTGATAGTAACATCATATTTATTGCCGGGAGTATATATTGATGGTTTTCTTACTGCCATAATTGTTGCTTTGGTACTTGCTTTTCTTAATGCAATCCTTAAACCCATCTTAGTTATTCTTACAATCCCCATCACCATTTTTACCTTTGGATTTTTTCTGTTGGTGATAAATGCTGTAATAATTTTACTGGCAAGTGAATTTGTTGGAGGCTTTTATGTAGACGGGTTCTGGTGGGCATTATTGTTCAGTATTATCCTTACAATAGTTAGTTCGCTGTTTGGTGTTGGAAAAAGAAGGGAAAATTGACCTAAATAAAAAATAGTTAAGTGAGTTAATTGAGTGATCACTGCTGTCCGGGGAAAAATTAATAGATTCTTCGCTTCGCTT
>JAIOTT010000099.1 GCA_021106655.1 Bacteroidales bacterium | reverse complement strand
AGGTTCTTAGCGTAAAACGTTTCGAAAATACTCTGAATGATTTTGGAATAAATGACCAGGAGTTGGCAAAAGAATTAGCATCTGATTACATCTATCTAAGCCCTCTCAAGACGAATCTATTTCCTCATACTCATGAAACCCTTGAATATCTTAGAAACAAATACAAGCTACATATTATAACCAACGGTTTCGAAGAAGTTCAACACCGAAAAATTAAAGCAGCCGGTTTAGGCCAATATTTTGATCAGATAATTACCTCAGAAGAAGCAGCTTATAAAAAGCCCGATCAAAGGATATTTGAATACGCACTTGGCAAGGCAAATGCAAAATCATCTGAAAGTCTTATGATAGGTGATGATATGGAAATTGATATAACAGGTGCACGAAATTCCGGATTAGATCAGGTATTCGTCAACTATTCAATGATACAACATAATGAAGATGTATCATATGAGATTACAGAAATGAAAGCCCTAAAGGAGATTCTATAAACTATTTATTTAGCCTTGTCTTTCTCCTCAATTATTGCATCATCCTGTTCCCTTACGCCTGAAGCTTTTTGGGCGTCAGTAGGTTTAGCTGCTTTAGCACCGGGGCATTTATGACCTGGTTTTTTGTGAGAACATTTGTGTGCTTTGTTTGATGTTTTTGGGCATTGAGCTTTATCAGCAGGTTCAGCCTTTGAAGTTGTTATTGTTGTTTTTTCAGTAGCTGCCTTTTTATCATCAGATGTTGTTTGAGCATAAGATGACGATACAGAGGCAATAAAAATAAATGCCATTAAGGAAATTAATAATGATAATTTTTTCATGGTATTTGATAATTAGATTTATAATACAGCAAAAATATAAATTAATTTCAAATAAACGTATAATCCTATGTAATTATTTTAGTTTATTCAAAAGTTGCCAGAACAGTCTTTGCACCTGTTACCTTTTGATTTAATTCTACATTGAGCTTGATGTCAGTTGGAAAGAAAATGTCAACTCTTGAGCCAAACTTGATGAATCCCAGTTGTTTTCCCTGGCTAACCATATCGCCCTCAATACAATAATATACAATTCGCCTGGCCACCATGCCAGCAATCTGCCTGATCAATAATTTTCTATTTCCCGAAGATTCAATAAGCAGGCTTGTTCTTTCATTTTTTGATGATGATTTCGGGTGGCTGGCAATTAGATGTGATCCAGCATGATACTTTAAATACTTTACAATCCCACTTATTGGATACCAGTTAATATGAACATTATGGGCTGACATAAAAATTGACAACTGTATACGTTCATCATTAAAGTATTCATTTTCAACAACCCTTTCAATCACAACAATTTTCCCGTCTGCAGGCGAATAAATATTATTGTCTGAAATTTCTACCTGCCTTGATGGATAGCGAAAAAATCTTAAAATAAATACCCAGAACAGAAGACCAATAACATACAGTACAATATGAAAAGGAGTCTGAACAGGAAAAACCAATGTAAACCCAACAAATATCGTTACGATCAGCAAAAAGAAAAAAACAATTATTTTATATCCTTCCTTATGTATCTTCATCATTTCAAAATTATTTTCTTATGTGATAAATAAAAGATAAACAAACACAAAGGGTGAAGCAAATAAAACAGAATCAAAGCGATCTAAAAGACCTCCATGACCGGGTAATAAACTACCTGAATCCTTCACATTCACATTACGCTTAAACATAGACTCTACCAAATCGCCAAGAGTTCCAAACAATACAATGATCGCAGCAATGATTATCCAGTTCATCGCACTTAATTCTCCAAACAATTTTGAGAAAATAAATGCACTTATCATGCAGATGATAGCTCCACCAATACTACCTTCCCATGTCTTTTTTGGTGATATCCTCTCATACAACTTATGTCTGCCAATACTCGATCCAGCCAAATAGGCGGCAACATCATATATCCAGACTAAGATAAAGAAGCCTAAAAGGATGCTGTAATTGCTCTCACCTTGTATAAAGCCAGGATTGTAAAAAAAGTTCAGAAGAGATAATGGTAAAGCAATATAAAATACTCCACTCATTGAATATGAAATATTTAATAAATTATTTTTTCTTTTTTTAAACAACTCAAACACAAACACTAAAAAAATCAAAGGAATGTTCAGGAATAAATACTTAAACTCAATTACTTCTGTGGATGCAAGAGTGAATGACACAAACAATAATGAGGCAGTTATTATTTCCCGAATTTTACCGGAAACAACTTCTTCTGATTTAATAAGAGAATAATACTCTTTAAGGCACATGATTGTTACCAGCAAGAATACCATTGAAAAGAAATAGCGGCTCACAATTATTGAGCTTACTATCAGAATAACAAATAATATTCCGATAATTGTCCGTGTAAAAAAATTGTTCACTTTTTATTTTGATGACTGCTTATAATTTCAGATGCTTTGACAACATCATCTCTATGCACATACAGATCTATTGAACCAAATAAAAAGGATGAATCTTTTTTACTAAGTTCAACACTTTCAATATCGTTCTCAGAAAGTAATCCCTTTAATATTTCAATTTCATAGATTTTAGCTGCAGTGTAGACTTTTACCCAATTTTCGTCCATAATCAATAATTTTTATTATACATTATCATCTATTAAAAACACATATAGCTCTCTGGGGCCATGTGCACCCATAACGAGGGTTTTCTCAATATCTGCGGTTCGACTGGGTCCGGTTATCACCGAGATCAATGATGGTATTCCAGTGGGGTATTTTTCCTTGATCTTTTGAAATGCGTCCTGCAGGTCTGGAACCAGTTGTGAAGCATACGCCAGCACTATATGTATTTCAGGAAAAACATTCAATCGCCTTCCTGATGCTTGTTTGGAAGAAACCATAACGCTTCCTAATCTGGAGATCAAAAACTCACATTGTGTTATCCCAACTTTAAGTTTTAAAAAGTCCTTTTCCGCAGAATTAAAAAGAACTATGTTCTCTCTTTTCAGAAGCTCTACGAGCTTTGTATCATTACAAAAAACATTTTCCCATTTATTTTCTTTAATCAGAAAACTCAGTGATTGTACAAACTCATTCTCATCCTCACAAAAAATAAACTTACCTCCGACTT
>JAIOTT010000368.1 GCA_021106655.1 Bacteroidales bacterium | reverse complement strand
AATCATTAAACTTGCTGAAGGGAAAGCCGTTTATCTTAAAGCCTCAATTGATAATGATTTTAAAGTTACTCCTGAGCAAATTGAAAAGAGCATCACAGACAAAACAAAGGTTTTCATCTTCAGTAGCCCGTGTAATCCTACAGGTTCAGTGTATACCAAAGAAGAGCTGAGAGATATTGCAGACATGTTTGCGAAGCATGAAAATATTTTCATCATTTCGGATGAGATTTATGAACATATAAATTTCAGTGGTAAACATGAAAGCATTGCTCAGTTTGATAATATTTACGACAGAGTTATAACTGTTAACGGAGTATCAAAAGCATTTGCTATGACAGGATGGAGGCTTGGTTATATCGGTGCATCAAAAGAAATAGTAAAAGCTTGTGATAAACTGCAAGGCCAGGTTACATCCGGTGCCAGTTCAATCTCCCAGCGCGCAGCATTAAAAGCTGTCTCTATTGATCCGTCTGAGTCAGAAGAACTAAAAACAATGGTAAAAGCTTTTAAAGAAAGACGTGATCTGTCTCTTGAACTTATGAGTGAGATACCAGGAGTAAAAACTAATGTGCCAGAGGGTGCATTTTATATTTTTCCGAATGTTACACACTATTATGGTAAATCCAATGGAGACGTTAAAATAAATAATAGTACTGATCTTTGTTTTTATCTCCTGAACAAGGTTCATGTTGCTTTAGTCCCAGGAGATGCTTTTGGCAATCCTAACTGTATTCGGTTTTCATATGCTACATCGAAAGAAAAGCTTATTGAAGCTATTGGAAGAATAAAAAAGGCCCTTGCAGAACTTCAATAATCAATATCTGGAACAAATTTCAGCTTTTTTTTAGTTTAGCTTAACGGACTGCTATTACTCAGAATTATTAACACAAGAAGCTTGAAATATATGAAGTTAACAAATAATTACCCTGAAATCTTTGAGGCTTTCAATAACCTGAAAGTTGTTATCATAGGTGATGTTATGGTAGATACATATTTATGGGGCCGGGTCGAAAGAATATCTCCCGAAGCTCCGGTACCTATTGTTGCCGTTGATAAAAGGTCCAATCGTTTGGGTGGTGCAGCAAATGTTGCCCTGAATATTAAGGCTCTGGGTGCGACTCCTTTTCTTTGTTCTGTTATTGGAAAGGATTTGAAAGGAGAAGAGTTTCTGAGCTTACTTACAGATCAGGATATGGCAAGTGAAGGAATTTTTCAAAGCCCTGACAGGATCACAACAACCAAATTTCGCATAATTGGTAATAATACTCAAATGCTTAGAGTTGATGAGGAAGTTGAAAGTGATCTTAATCAAAATGAAAATAGCATACTTTTAGATAATATTGAAAATATTTTAGCCAGTGAAACCCCTGATGTTATCATCTTCCAGGATTACGATAAAGGAGTAATTACTGCTTCTCTCATCAGTGAAGTCATTAAAAAAGCTTCAAAAGCAAATATCCCCATAGTAGTTGATCCCAAGAAAAAGAATTTTTCACACTACAGAGATCTGACTTTGTTTAAACCAAATCTTAAAGAATTAAAAGAAGGTTTAAATATTGATATTAACTTATCTGAGAAGGATAAAGCTATTAAGGCCATTAAACAATTAATGCAAGACCGGAATTTCGATATTGTAATGACAACCTTGTCAGAAGAGGGAATAATTATTTGTGCGCGTGAAGATAATAAGGATATTGTAACTCATGCTATCCCAGCTCATGTCAGATCTGTTTCCGATGTATCCGGTGCCGGAGACACTGTGATCAGCGTTGCTTCCCTTTGTCTTGCATTAAAGCTCACAGCATACGAAATTGCTGCCATATCGAACCTCGCCGGAGGATTGGTTTGTGAGGAAGTTGGTGTTGTTTCGGTTGATAAGCAAAGACTTCTTGAGGAAGTGATGAATTGTTAGGTTTCTGGTTTCAGACTGATTTTTTCTTGATAAATTTTTACAGCCATATGACTTGGGATTTGTGTATTAATAAGAATCCCCTCCAAATAAAAATTCATTTCCTGATTATTGAATTAGAATTTTATATATTTTTATAGAAAATATATTTTTATCCCAACAGATTTCAAATAATAGGCCAATCAGGATTATATTATGTAGCACCACAGCTGGTAAATTGGATAGATGTATTTATGAGAAAGAAACAGAAATTTGATAAATGGCTATATTTCAAAAATCGGTAATAAAGAAACATCTTATTAGCCTTGATAAAGAACAAGTAGAAAATGCATATCTGAAATTTAAGGAAAATTACAGCTCTGCCAAGATTGAAAAAATCAAACAGCTTAAAGAAGAAGAGTACCAGGACGGGTTTTTAAGGGATTTGTTTGTGGATGTTTTTGGGTATACATTGAAACCGGATGATAACTTTAATCTGGTAAGAGAATTTAAAAATCAGAATGATGGTAGAAAAGCAGATGGAGCCATACTGCATCCTGATAGGAAATCGGGAGAAAATGCGATAGCAGTAATAGAACTGAAATCTACTAAAACAAAAGACTTAAAAAGCATAACAGAGCAAGCTTTTAATTATAAAAACAATCAACCGGAATGTAAGTATATAATAACTTCTAATTTTCAGAAACTTCGTTTCTATGTTGATTACGCCAACGAATACGAAGAGTTTGATTTATTTCATCTTTATAAAGAAGAGTTTGAACTGCTTTATCTAATACTCAAAAAAGAAAGCATTATCTCAAACCTTTCATTTAAACTGAAGGAGGAAACTAAGTTTCATGAACAGGAAGTTTCCGGAAAACTTTATAAAGACTATTCAGTTTTCAAGCATAAACTTTTTGATAATCTAATAAAAAACCATCCTGAAAGCGACAAGCTGACCTTATTTAAAAAATCGCAAAAACTACTCGATCGTTTCCTTTTCATTCTGTTTGCGGAAGATAGTGGACTTCTGCCGCCAAACTCTATTTCGAGAATAATTGACACATATCACAAATTAGAGGAGTTAGATGCATCAAAACCAATCTACGACATTTACAAGCAGTATTTTGGATATATGAATCTTGGGAGAAAAGGTAAAACCAATACCGATGATATTCCTGCATATAATGGTGGCTTGTTCTATCCTGATAAAATATTAGATAGCCTGAAGATTGATGATGAAATACTGATTGATGATCTGCTCAGGCTTTCGGAATACGATTTTAATACCGAAATTGACGTAAATATTCTCGGACATATTTTTGAACATTCCTTATCAGAAATTGAAGAAATTACAGCCGAGATTGAAGGCACTGCCACCGACAGAACCAAAAGCAAACGAAAAAAAGATGGCGTTTTTTACACGCCCAAATACATCACACAGTACATTGTTGAAAATACCATTGGAACACTTTGTAATGAAAAACGGAAAGAGTTAGAGATTGAAGAAATAGAATTTGACGGCACTTACAAAACGAAAGATGGAAAACTTCTGGCAAAAGGCAAAAAACTGTATCAAAAACTGCAAGATTACAAAGATTGGTTGCTTTCACTGAAAATTGTTGATCCTGCTTGTGGTAGTGGTGCATTTTTAAATCAAGCCTTAAACTTTCTAATCCGGGAACATAAGGATATTGATGATATAATTGCCGAACTGACCAACACTGCTTTAAGATTGTTTGATACCGACATAGCCATTTTGGAAAACAATCTTTACGGTGTGGATATTAACGAGGAAAGTATTGAAATTGCCAAACTCTCACTTTGGTTACGCACCGCACAAAAAGGCAGAAAGTTGTCGGTTCTAAGCAATAATATTAAATGCGGAAACTCATTAATTGACGATCACGAAATTGCCGGGGATAAAGCATTTGATTGGAACATTGAGTTTCCTCATATATTCAGGAAAAAGAAGAAAAAAGTCTGGCATATAACAACCGCAATACATAATTCGAGATATTCACAACGAATGTTTGATAATCATGTGAAGCTTGATGAACCAATATGGCTAAGCGAGAATGATGAATTGCTAATAACTGAAACTATTGCAGAAATAGTAAAAGAAGATAAGCTAAATATTCTGGAGTATAATATCTGTGGCGACCATATGCATATACTTCTCGTATGTGAAGAAGAAGAATTGTCGACAATAGTCGGAAAACTAAAAGCTGTAAGCGGCAGAAAATGTAATATAGCTCACGGTATTACAACAAGGGGACATGTCCCCTTGTCCTATACGAATAGCGAGACCGCTACGGAGAGTAGCGGCGATACGGAGGATAGTACGAATAGCTATAAGAAGGAGAAAAAGAAATATAATTCCTTCTGGACGCAGAAATTCGGGAAAAGCGAAATAAAAGGCGAAGACTATCTGGATAATACTATAGAATATATCCGAAATAACCGGATAAAGCACGAGCTACCGAAAAGTGAAAGAATAGAAAAAATAAAAAAAGAATTTCTTTTTACTAAAAACCATGCCTTCCGTACAGAATATACTGGTGGTTTTGATGTAGTGATTGGGAATCCGCCATATGTTTTTGCAAGAGAAAAGATTTCCCAAGGCGAAAAAGATTTTTATTCAAAGAATTATAAATCTGCGGATTATCAGGTAAATACTTATCTTCTTTTTATAGAAAAAACGATTGACCTTATAAAGTCAAATGCAATTTTTGGGCTAATTGTACCAAATGCATGGCTAATGGTTTATTCTGGACAAGGACTAAGAAAGTATATCCTTGATAAATGTAAGCTGAATAAAATAATAAATTTGGAAGGATATTCATTTGAAGGAGTAAATGTAGAAACAATAATTATACTTTCCGAAAAGGAAAAAACAACAAATAATGAATTCGAAGTTTTATTAGGTAAAGAGAAATATTTCGCATTCAGTCATAAAAGAAATCAAATTGATTTTACAAAAAATGAAGGTCTTGAATTTAAAGTTTTTTCAGATGAAGTAGGTGTTGGGCTAACAAATAAATTAAAAGCTAATTCTGAAAGTTTAGATGATTTAGTCCTAATAAAAGCAGGCTTGCAAGCTTATGAAAAGAATAAAGGCGAGCCAAAACAAACAGCGGAAGATGTAAAATGTAGACCTTTTGATTACACATATAAGTATGACGATAACACTCATAAATATCTGGAAGGCAAAGATGTAGGCAGATACATTTTAAATTGGTCTGGACAATATTTGCAATATGGAAAACAACTTGCCGCACCAAGAACTTTTAATTTATTTTCTGGAGAAAAGATAATAATACGAGAGATAACAGGGAAATATCCTCATAGTATTATTTCAACTTATTCTGATGAACTATATTTATACAATAGAAGTAATATAGCAATAATAGAAAGAGAAGACCGAACAATTTCATTGAAATATGTTGTTTTGATTCTTAACAGCCAACTGATGGCTTACTATTTTGTTAAGAATACTGCAAAGTCAGTTAGAAAAATGTTTCCGAAAATTATTTTGAATGATTTAAGAAAGTTTCCATTTAAAGAAATATCTATATTTGAACAAAAGCCATTCATCGAAAAAGCCAATTTAATACTTTCTTTAAATAAACAATTCTACGAAAAGAAAAATATGTTTTTAAATCGGGTAAAGGATAATTTAGGGGCAATAACCCCGACAAGGGGACATGTCCCCTTGACTATAAATATAAGCAAGAAGTTAACCGCTTTTAACGATCACGATTTCAAAACCTTTGTTGCCGAACTAAAAAAGCAGAAAATATTACTATCGCTTATCCAACAAGACGAGTGGGAAGAATATTTTAATTCCTACAAAAACGAAATAAACCAAATCCAATCCGAAATAAATAAAACCAACAAAGAAATAGACCAAATGGTTTATGAGTTGTATGGGTTGACGGAGGAGGAGATTGGGATTGTGGAAAGGAGTTAAATCTTAAAATGTATTATGAAAAAAATAAATAAAGAACTTGAAGAAAAAGTAAAAGTATTAGTTAAAGCAAATAAAGCAGTTGAAGCGGTTATGTTAGTTCAAAAAAAATTAGCATTAGGGTTAAAGTTATCTAAAGAAATTGTCGATCGTTATAAAATAGACAAATAGACCAAATGGTTTATGTGTTGTATGAGTTGAGTGAGGAGGAGATTGGGATTATAGAACAAAGTATAATTTAATATGAAGATAAAATTCTTACAAGCAGATCATGGAGATTCAATATTAGTAAGTTTTGATGAAAACAATATCAGAAGAAACATCTTAATTGATGGTGGACCGGGAACAGCATATAAAGAAAAAGATAGAAGAACTGGTCGTTATATTGCTAAAACCCTTCAAAAAGAACTTGCACGATTAAAGAACAATAATGAAAAGATTGATTTATTAATACTTACACATGTCGATGATGAT
>JAIOTT010000389.1 GCA_021106655.1 Bacteroidales bacterium | reverse complement strand
TGCTTCTTTGAACTCAACGATTCCGGGTTCAGGAATGACAATGTTTGACTTTGTTTTTTCTTCTAAAGATTTCAATAAAAATGTGTTATATACTCCTCCTCCACTAACTAAGACCTTGCTTTTTGAACTACTTTGCACTACCCTTGAAATCTGGATAACGATGTGCTCATTAACAGTCCTTAATTTATCTTTAATTGAGATATTATATTTAGCCAGGACGGGTAAAAAATGGCTTATGATCCATTCCTTTCCAAGTGATTTAGGTGGCCCGAGAGAATAATATTCCAGATTATTAAGAGTTTCTAAAAGCTCAAAACAAATATTTCCTGACTTTGCAAGTGATCCGCTTTTATCAAACTTAAAACCTGCTTTTTCTGCAAGGAAATTTAAAATGATATTTGCAGGACAAATATCAAAGGCGATTCTATTACCTTCCTTTTCAAAAGAAATATTTGAGAAGCCTCCAAGGTTAAGGCAATAATCATATTCTCCAAAAAGTAATCTGTCGCCAATTGGGACTAATGGTGCTCCCTGCCCTCCTAGTGAAACATCCAATTGTCTGAAATTACATACGACTGTACGTCCGCTTAAAGCAGATATTGCAGATCCATTCCCAATTTGTGCAGTGAAGTGTTTTGAAGGTTGATGAAATATTGTATGTCCATGAGAGCAGATAAAATCTGCATCTATATTATTTTTTTTAGTGAAATCATTAGTGACCTTTCCTAATAAAAGACCATAATCTATATCTGTAGCAACAAATTTTTCTGCGTCTGCCTCACTAAGAGTTGAGAGTCTGTTTTTCCAGTTATCTGTATATTCAATAGTCTCAGCATTTAGAATTTGAAAGTCCCATTTTCCTTTCATTTCCTGAAATCTACAAAATGCAATATCAATCCCATCTAGTGATGTTCCTGACATAAGGCCAATAACATTGTATATATTCATAATAGGATGGAGATTAGAAATTGGAAATTTGAAATTAGGATATTGTTTGTATAGTGTCTTCCAAATTTCTAGTTTTTAATTTCATTATTCTGTGGGCGTTATTTATGTTTACAAAATCGTTACTAACTGTTCAAGCTTTATCCCCCTGGAAGCCTTGAGTAAAATAACTGATGCAGGAAGTGGCTTATTTTGTAGCCATGAAAATGCTGCATCAGTATCTTCAAAACAAAGCCCGTCATCACTGCTGCATACTTTACAAAATGTTTGCCCAACGAATATTAACTGGTAAAAATTTTGCTTTTTTAATAATTTAAGGATCTTACGATGTTCCTGAACTTCATATTTTCCAAGCTCAAGCATGTCGCCAATTATAGCAATCTTTTTTTCGCCCGGCATTTTTTTTAGATTCAGAATAGCTGCTTCCATATTTGAAGGGTTTGCATTATATGCATCCAGGATAATTAACTTTTCAGTTTTTTCTATTATCTGCGATCTGTTGTTTACTGGAGTGTATTGCTCTATTGCCCTTTTTATTTTTTCAGGCTCAACATCGAAGTATGTACCTACACATATAGCTGCAAGAATATTTTCAAAATTATATGCTCCTATAAGCTTAGAGTTAATATTAAAAGTTTGTATTTCCGTATCAGGTGTGTAATCTTTATCAGTCCATGAAAGTTTTACAAAAGGATCAGCTTCAAGAAATTCACCGTAGGTATAGGCTTTTGGATTATCCCCATAAAATACTGTATTAAGGTTTTGGCTTAATTCATAAAGTAAAGAATTATTAATATTAACAAAAACAGCTCCTCCAATATTTTTGATATGTGAGTATAATTCAGATTTTGCTTTTACTATTCCTTCTTTACTTCCAAATCCTTCAAGGTGTGCTTTCCCGATGTTTGTAATAATTCCAAAATTCGGATTTGCAATTTTACATAGACTTTCAATTTCACCGATATGATTAGCACCCATTTCAATAACTATTATATCAGTATCATGTTTAACTGATAATAATGTAAGGGGAACTCCAATGTGATTATTGAGGTTACCAATTGTTGCCTGCGCCTTGTATTTTTGGGAGAGGATATTCAGGATCAGTTCTTTTGTTGTCGTTTTACCATTTGTTCCGGTAATCCCGATAACAGGAATATTAAGTGTTGATCGATGATAGCTGCCAAGTCTCTGTAAGGTCTTAAGAGCATTGTCGACTAATAAAAAACGATCATCTTTAACATATTTTTCTTCATCCACGACTGCAAAAGCTGCACCTTTGTTTATTGCAGTTTCAGCAAATTCATTTCCATTAAATGTCTCACCCTTGAGGCTGAAAAATATTGTATCATTTTGAATGTTTCTTGTGTCAGTGCATACCAGGGGATGATCAAGAAATATACTATATAATTTTTCGAGAGATGTTTTCATCTGTTAATAATTCTGATTTTGCTGGTCAGATGAAATATCCATTAACAAGATTCACTGTTTGTATAAATATTATTCTTATGGATATTTCATGGTATTTAAATAAAGCCCCATTTACCGTAACAGTAAATGGGGCTTT
>JAIOTT010000510.1 GCA_021106655.1 Bacteroidales bacterium | reverse complement strand
GCAGCTGGAGATGGGCGGATAAAGGCATTTTTATCATTAGCAAGTTCTTCCATACGGGTTTTATCACCAAGTATACTTCCTTTTGTCCTTTGGCTGCTTGGATCAATTGCCAGAACAGCCACCTTTTTACCTAAAGAAGTCAGATGTTTACCGAAAGCCTCAATAAAAGTGCTTTTCCCTGCTCCCGGAACGCCGGTAATTCCAATACGAAGAGATTTACCTGAATGAGGGAGGCAGGATCTTATTATTTCCCGGCCAATTTTTTGATGTCCTGACAATGAACTTTCCACAATGGTTATGGCTTTACTCATAATACCAATCTCACCTGCCAGTATACCATCCACATATTCCCTGACCGCCTGGAGATTTTGCTTAATGCTTTTATATTTCTCCACTGCATCAGGATTGATGGAAGAGGGTTGTTCTATCCCCTTTTGAACTTTTAAAGCTGATTTATCTTTAGACTTTGGCATTACCAGATATTATGTTCTCTGATTATTTAACAAATTTACAATTATTAACTAAAGTTTCGTAAAATTTCAGAAACTCATTTTTCGCCACTAAATCTCTAAAACACTAAATTTATTATATCTTTTTTTTGTGGAATTTTGTGATTTAGTGTTTTTGTGGCAAGATTTTTTTATCTTTATGCAAAAAGAATCCATCCTATGAAAATCCGGCTTGACGAATTAATACACTTACGTCATAAGCTTCACAAGTATCCTGATCTTTCAGGTGATGAGGTTAATACTGCTGACATTGTTCAAAACTACCTCAACAAATATAGTCCTGATGAACTAATAACAAATATTGGGGGAAATAGTTTTGCAGCTGTTTATGAGAGTGGGAAAGAAGGCCCGGTTGTTCTTTTTCGTAGCGACCTGGATGCATTGCCAATTAAAGACAATTTAGAAACTGATTATACTTCAAATAAAAATGGCGTAAGTCATAAATGCGGTCATGATGGACATATGGCCATATTAGCAGGAGTGGCACAACTTCTTCATAAAAAAAGACCGACAAGAGGAAAGGTAATATTACTCTTTCAGGCTGAAGAAGAGACAGGACAGGGAGCAGTAAAAGTTCTCAATGATATAAAATTTAAAAAACTTGAGATTGATTATGCATTTGCATTGCATAATATGCCGGGATATGAAGAAGGCAGTATCATCATCACTGACAATATTTTCGCTTCCGCATCAAGGGGATTGATAATAAAGTTAAAAGGAAAGTCATCTCATGCTGCTGAACCTGAGAAAGGGATTAGTCCTATATCAGTACTCATAGAAATTATCCAGGAATTTGATCTCTTAAATAAACCAAAAAGTTTATTTCAAGATTTCACCCTAATTACAATTGTTTATTTAAAACTTGGAGAAAGAGCATTTGGGATCAGCCCTGGCCATGCAGAACTGCTGGCAACATTGCGTTCAACTCTTGATGAGGATATGAAAATACTTATTGAGAAAATTTCTAAAATTGTTTATGAAACTTCAAGAAGAGAAAAGCTCAGATTTGAAGTTGAGTGGATTGAAGAATTTCCTGCCCTGAAAAATGACAATGAATGTGCAGCTCTGATTGAAAGTTTAGCCAAAGAAAATAAGTACACAATAATAAAAAAGAATGATGCATTTCGGTTTTCAGAAGACTTTGCCAATTTCACAAAACATTTTAAGGGTGCAATGTTCGGTCTTGGTTCCGGAACAAACACTTCTTCATTGCACAGTCCTTCCTATGATTTCCCGGATCAGATCATTGAAAAGGGGTTAATGATGTTCTATCGGATATATGAGACTCTTTTGAAATAGAAAAGACCTCTATATTTCTTACCCTTTGACTTTTAGACCTTTTTACTATTTGACTATTTTTATTACTTTTGCATACTCAATTTTGTTGGAACAAACTCTCCGTAGCTCAGCTGGCAGAGCAGCTGACTCTTAATCAGCGGGTCCCAGGTTCGAGCCCTGGCGGGGAGACGATGGAGGAAAGGCAATCGGATGTTTAATTCGGTTGTCTTTTTTTTATTAATTAATGTATAACTTCAATAATTTCAAAAGCAAAGCTTGTGTCCTGTTGAATTACCTTATAGATGGAATATGCTGTTATCACATTTCCTTCATTGTCGATATCACAATTTCCGCTTGCTCCGGTATAATCAACACCACCAGTCTGGCAGGCATTTTGAATAGATTGCCATCCCTGCGTAGGATTTACTTCTGAATCACCGGGGTTATCATGAGATACTACTCTTATATAATCATTTATCTTCTCTCTCAAAGCTTGCATATTGTCTGTTCCTGCTTCCAAAAGAGCTTTTTCAATGGCCATGGCATATATGTATCCGAGGTCATAAAATTGTGGATTGTATGAGGCTACCTCCTGATGATATTTTTGCCAAAGTGCATTCTGAAAGTAGATATACGAATCACCAGCAGTATCAGCAGAAGGAAAGGCTCCGAAATTCTTTGTGTGCCCATCTATTTCACCAAGGATCTGGTTAATATCTGCCTGGAAAAAATCATCTGAATACAGGCCATCAGAAAGAATAAATGTTGTATTGACCTGTGATAAATTATCGAAAAATTTAACATATGCAGCAGGATTTAACATTGAAACAAACAAACCTTCAGGGTTACCTGATATTAATTGGTTGATCTTATCCAGATAATCCAGATCTCCTGCATTAAAATTGATTACATTCAAAACACCTGCACCAAAAGCGGCCTCATATTCAACTGCAAGGTCTTCTGAATAAGCATCACCTTCTTCAACAGCAATAGCAACAGAGTTTATTCCATATAAATTTGTTCGGTCAGAAAGAACCGTAGCTTCGAATCCATCTGGTGGGCATAGGCGATGAAAATAAGGTGAAATTCCTGAAAGTGTATTGGAAGTTGCTGAGCCTGAAATGCATGGGTAATGATCAGGGATTGACACCTGTTCAACAATTCCTGTTGTGGAAGAGGAGAAAGCGGTGACAAATCCAATTACATTATCATTTTGGGCAATGATTTGTTTGGCTGCCTCAGCAGCAACACTTTCACGGTCTGCCCCTTCGGAACTCATAATAATGAGATTGATGAAGTAACCTTTCCCAACGCCCCCACTACTGTTAATCTGATCTATAGCTGTCCGTAAAGAATTTTTGCGTAAAACACCTTTTGTCTGATCCAACGGCAGAATTGCACCAAGCACCAAAGAATATACTGGGTCTTCCGTGTGATCATTCTTTTTACATGCAAATATACCAATGACAATAACCATGATAGCCAAAAGAAAAAAGAAGTTAATGATATTACTCTTTTTCATAATTGCTTATTTAATTTTTGTAAAAATATGTAAATCATAATTAGCTTCCTAAAAAAAGATACTAAGTAAATATATAAATCAAATCATGGCTGTAACACTGTAGAGATGTTGCATGCAACGTCAAACCGTTTAATCCACCACCAAAAATTTCTGATAAATGGCCTTGTTTTCAATTTTTGCAACAACAATATAAATTCCTGTTGTCAGGTCAGCAATATCTATTGCTTGCCTGTGAGTTCCTTTAGTAAATGACCGTTTATCAATTGATTTCACCAATGATCCCGTGGAGCTGTAAATATCTATACTGACATTCCCATTGTTTTCCAGAATAAGCATAATATTAATAATATTGGTAGCGGGGTTTGGATAAATTATTAGTTTGTTTGGTTCATTAGTTTTTTCAACAAAACCACTGGCGGTTTCCACAATAAAAATATGTGGATCCGGAGCTCCAATAAGTGGATGATTTACACTTCTGCCCGATTCATCAGCGGCATGAATATAATACGCTACCTCGCTTCCACCGGGAGGTCCGGGAATCTCCCCTTTGTAAGTCTTACTACCTTGAAGTATCATAGCCGCAGTATCCCATGGAGATCCATCGATGCTATACAAAACCATTACAGAATCACTGTAAATTGTACTATCACAATATGAAACTATATCAGCAAAAATCTCATATGAACTCTGTTGGGGCTGTAATCCATACACAGGAAGATGATGAATATAAAGCATACCTCTGTCAGCAATACCATGGGTTCTGCAATGCAGAGCATCTGTTGTTTGCCAACTACCATAAGAGAAGCCAATAACTTCGTAGCCGGGCATTGCCTTTTCATAAACAGCAAGGGCTGAGTCGTTCCAGTTTGAACCTGTACCACTAACCTGGGGAACAAGAACTTTATTGTTTAAAATTAAGGAATTGGTGTATGGCTGCCCATTAGGACTATAAACCCGAAATACTTCATAATTATATCCGTATGAACAGATTGAATTAGCAAAATAATTCGCTATAGCTTCAAAATCGTTATAGCGATAATCGGTTAAAGAAACCTCGGTGATAAGTATCTTGTCAACATCAAGAAATTTGCCCCAACAGTCAACATGTTCAATATAAAGATCCAGAGGATCGTCCATAAGATGATAAGTGTGGACTCCAAGGTAGTCCTGTACCAACTGATCAATATCTGCAACACTTAGGCCGGGATTCTCATCAACAACAAGATCGCAGGAAACTGAAATTCCAAGTCCGTCGGTCATATAATTTCCGCCTGTATGGATAAGATCCATTCCAAACAGATCGAGGCCAAGAAAAGCTGCTTCGGCTATAGGAATATCATTATCTTTTGGCCGGGGACGATTGTAAGGAAAGTTAATTACCCCAACATTATTACTGCTGTCAACAATAAACCATCCACTAAAGTCCCTTGTCCAGTATGAATTTATTGGCTCGATCATAAAGTTGCAATTACTTGTGTCAACCCCTGCAGATACATATTGTCCAATAACATAATCTTTCTTTGCCTGGGTCTCAACTATTGTTGTTACAATAACATCCTCAGCCATTTCTGTAATAGTACTCAGGGGAATTCCAAAAGAAGTTCTGTATGAAATCAACACGCCTTCCATATGTTCAAACTCAGCAATGTTTCTAACAGGAGCAATTGGTGGAGGAGTTGGGTAAAAATCCTTACCCACTTCACCCATTCTTAGTAGCTCTTCAGGATTTACCATATGGTATTTACCCTGGAAAGTTGATTTTATTTGCTCCTGAGCAATTACATTAAAAGCAAAAAATGACACTAATATAAGGATTGAAATACTTATGAAATTTTTCTTCATCGGATTAAGTTTGTGTTTTTGGAATTGACACAAAGATAAAAAAAGTGCATAAATCTTTCTAATTGTCACTTATGCCTTAGACTTTCTACCTATTAACCTACTGACATTTTAGAACCTCTTTTATCTGGTAATTAGCTTGTGCAACGTGCTCGCCATATGCAGCTTCTTTATAAGCAATACATGCAGCAGCCTTATCTCCTTTTCCATATAGGGCAGTGCCTAATTCAAAATAAATTTTAGCCTTTGAGTCTTTCTCGTCTTTTTCAAGCTCCAGACCTTTATTTGCAGCTATTATGGCATCATCCCACTTCGACTTTTTGTTATATGCAATTGCATAATAATAATATGTATTTGCATCTCCTTCACCATATTCACCTGCCTGATCCAGATACATCAGTGCATCAGTAATTTTTTCTTTTTGTATTGATTTAACTGCAAAATTTACAAGGTATTTTTTTGCTGCCTTTTTTGACTTTGCTACTGTTTTTGTGCTTCCTTTAGCTTCTGCTTTTAATATTGCAAGATCAAAAGACTCTTTCATCTTTACCGCATCCTTTAGTTTATTATATGTAAGTCCTTTTGAATAATACCCTTTTGCAAAGTCGGAATCCTTCTGAGTGGAGATATCAAAGTACTTCAAAGCATTTTCATACTCTTTCTTTTTATAATAAGAAGTTCCTTTAAGATTATAAAGTTGTGGTATCATCTTATTAGATTTTTTTTCAATATCAGCATCATTGTATTTTATTGCAACATCAACAGTCTTTTCATACCTGCTAATTGCTTCATCAATTTTTTTTGCCTTATAAAGTGCAATAGCAGATTTATAATATTGTGCCGGGAGCTGTTGTTCGGCCATAGCCTTCAGGTCATCAGCTTCAAAACCAACTTTGTCGCAAATGTCAATAGCATTCTCAAGAGAAGCAATAGCCTTCTCAGACTCATCAGATTTTACATACTCTATCCCCTGATTATAGGCTATACCAGCTTCATCCTTTGTTTGGGAATATCCATTAAGTAAAATGCCAAAAAATAATGTTATCAGAATAAGTTTTAGTGTTTTCCTCATTTTTGTTTTTTTTAGTTAGATAAAAAAAATTTATAAAATTTAGCTTGCAAAGATAAAAAGAATTAGGAAGTTAGCAATTCAGATATGTTCTTAACAAATACTGAGCCATGATTTAACATCATCAGCTTGTAATGAATTAATATTAAGCTTCATCTTTTTCCTCATTCCGTTAAGATCATTTACAAGCTTGTTGGGATTTGCCTGTTTTAAATCCTCAATTGTCATATAACCCGATTTCCTTATCAGGGGTATCCAGTCTTGCGGAATACCAATCTCAAGAAATTCCTCATCGGATGCAGACTGAGGTTTTTGCTCAGGCCTCATTTGCGGGAAGAAAAT
>JAIOTT010000478.1 GCA_021106655.1 Bacteroidales bacterium | reverse complement strand
CGTGCACATCCAGGCCCATGAAATGAGAAGTTCCGTGAGGATAATACTTCGCCCAAAAAGGCTTTTCAGCATTCTGTTTATTAGTGTCCTCTTTAGTGAACAATCCTAATTTTATCATTTCCTTTTCCATAATTTTCGCAACTTCGACATTTAATTTGTCGATAGTATTTCCGCAAACCATTAACTTTATTGCAGCTTTTTGTACTTTGAGAACGGCATTATAAACTTTTTTTTGCCGTGGAGAATATTTGCCATTAACAGGGATTGTACGAGAGAGATCAGCACAATAATTTGCATATTCAGCACCAAAATCCAGTAATATCAGGTCACCGCTTTTGCACTCATCATTATTTTCGTTGTAATGGAGGCAGTTTGCATTATTCCCTGAGGCTATAATCGGATGGTAGGCATGACCGTTAGCTCTGTTGAGGATAAATTCATGTTCAATTTCTGCTTGTATCTCGTATTCTTTCACAGCGGGTTTAACAAATTTAAGTACCCTTCGAAATGCTTTTTCTGTAATATTTATTGCCTCTGTCATTAAACTGATTTCAATATCAGATTTAATCAGCCTCAGATCAGTAAGTATTGGAGCTGATCGTTGGTAATTATGTGCAGGATACTTGTTTTT
This sequence comes from Bacteroidales bacterium, assembly GCA_021106655.1. Taxonomy (GTDB): domain Bacteria; phylum Bacteroidota; class Bacteroidia; order Bacteroidales; family SMBSF77; genus SMBSF77. The sequence continues at coordinate 8,857 of JAIOTT010000478.1, read as the reverse complement.
CAGATCATTTGTAAAACGATTATCCCTGCTGATGACCTCAGGAATAAATTTGAGTTGTTCTGTTGTATTAAGATAAACATTTTCGGCATGAACCATTACTTCAGCAATAACAGCATCAAGGCTATCCAGCCACATCACAGTTTTAATGCCTGATGTGGAAGTAGCTTCATCCTTGGTGTATTTGTGTCCTTCCCAAATGGCTATCGTTTCACTTGTCTCTCTCAACAATAAAACTTCACGAAATTTCTCCACAGGACAATCAGGAAAAATAATTAGTACACTCTTTTCCTGATCTATCCCACTAAGGTAAAAGAAATCAGAATTCTGCCGGAACGAAAAATTCTGATCACCATTCCTGGGCATTTCATCATTTGAATTAAAAAATGCAAGTGATTTTGGCTTCAACTGTTCAGTAAATCTTTTCCGGTTCTGAATAAACAGTTTATTATCAATTTGGGAATATCTCATTTCTATAATATTTGTTAGGTGCTACGGGTTGCAAGTTCCGGATTTCAGGTTTCAAGCTCCTGATTTTGGGTTTCAATTTTAGGATCACAGTAGTGTGGGCTCGCCAGTCCACCTTACTATTTCAATATTAAAAAAAGCAAATTTAGAATTATTATACAAAAGTTCCTAAAGTTAAAAAAATACTCAAAAAGTATTGCAATAAAAAAAATTAAGACATACATTTGCTCGAAATATATTTGTTTTAATAGGGAATAAAATTAATATAGTTTTTTGAGTACATCAGATTTATTTTTTGATAAATAAAAATATTATGAGTAGTTCAGCTTTAACATTTTCATCTGTTACCAAGAAAATAGTCATGTCGTTGATGGGGCTGTTTTTAATTATTTTTCTGTTGGTTCATTTAACAGTTAATCTGTTTTTACTATTTGACCCAACAAGAGAGTTATTTAATGTCGCTGCACATTTTATGGCCACAAACCCTGTTTTAAAGATCATGGAGATAAGTCTGTTTGCAGGCTTTATTATTCACATTTTATTCGGGCTGATACTTCAGATACAGAACTGGCTTGCAAGGCCGAAGCGATATAAAGTTGAAGGCTATTCCCATACCTCTTTCTTTTCCAAATTCATGATACATACAGGAATAGTCATATTGATTTTTTTGGTTTTGCATCTCCTGGATTTTTATTTCAAGCTGAAATTTGGTGATGTCCCAAATATGATTATTCATGGTCATGAATATCCTGACATGGGCCTAGTAGTTATAGAGAAGTTTTCAATTACAAGCTTTATAATCATATACATAATTGCTCTTATTATTCTCGGATTTCATTTACATCATGCATTTCAATCTGCATTCCAGTCTCTTGGATTGAATCATACAAAATACACACCTGTAATAAAAGCCCTTGGTACAATTTATTCAATTGTTGTAGCACTTGGTTTTATTATCATACCACTTTACATCTATTTTTATTAATATCTCAGAAGAAATCATATAAAAATATTATGACTAGATTAGATTCAAAAATTCCTGAAGGTCCCTTAGCGCAAAAATGGTCTAATTATAAATCCAAACAAAATCTTGTTAATCCGGCTAATAAGCGAAAAATTGACATTATTGTTGTTGGGACAGGTCTTGCAGGAGGAGCTGCGGCTGCCAGTCTTGGTGAGCTCGGCTTTAACGTTAAGAACTTCTGCATACAGGACAGTCCAAGAAGAGCCCATAGTATTGCTGCTCAGGGTGGAATTAATGCTACAAAAAACTACCCAAATGATGGCGATACTGTTTATAGATTATTTTATGATACTATAAAAGGAGGTGATTATCGCGCCAGAGAAGCAAATGTATACAGGCTTGCAGAAGTTAGTAGTAATATTATTGATCAATGCGTGGCACAAGGTGTTCCTTTTGCAAGAGAATATAGTGGTTTGCTGGATAACCGGTCGTTTGGAGGAGCCCTTGTTTCAAGAACATTTTATGCAAGAGGCCAAACAGGGCAACAGCTTTTGCTCGGTGCATACGGAGCTCTCAGTAAAGAGATAAAAAAGGGTACTGTTAAAATGTATACCCGTAGCGAAATGCTCGACCTTGTGATTATTGACGGAAAAGCCAGGGGAATTATTACAAGAAATGTTGTTACAGGTGAGCTGGAAAGGCACTTTGCTCATGCAGTTGTTATTGCTACCGGAGGCTATGGAAATGTTTTCTTTTTATCAACCCTTGCAATGAATTCCAATGGTACTGCGGCATGGACTGCCTATAAAAAAGGTGCATTTTTTGCTAACCCATCAATGGTACAGATACATCCCACATGTATTCCGGTGCATGGCGACTATCAATCGAAGCTCACTTTGATGAGCGAAAGCTTAAGAAATGATGGAAGGATATGGGTTCCTAAAAACAAGGAAGATGCTGAAAAGATCAGAAAAGGTGAGCTTAAGCCAAATGACATTGCTGAAGAAAACAGGGATTACTATCTCGAAAGAAGATACCCTGCTTTCGGAAATCTTGTTCCACGTGATGTTGCATCCAGAGCAGCAAAAGAAAGATGTGATGCAGGCTATGGTGTTGGATCTGGTTTGGCAGTATATCTGGATTTTAAGGAATCTATTGGAAGACTTGGTAAAGATGTTATTGAAGCAAGATATGGCAATCTCTTTCAGATGTACGAGAAAATTGTGGACGACAATCCCTATGAAACTCCCATGATGATATATCCCGCTATCCATTATAATATGGGCGGCATATGGGTGGATTATGAGTTACAAACCACTATTCCCAATTTATTTGCTGCAGGAGAGGCCAACTTCTCTGATCATGGTGCTAACCGTCTAGGGGCATCCGCTCTTATGCAAGGACTCTCCGACGGATACTTTGTGTTACCATATACTTTGCAAAATTGTCTTTCAGAGGAGATCAGGGTTCCACGGATGTCAAATGACCTTCCTGAATTTGTTGAAGCAGAAAATAATGTAAGAGAAAGGCTTGAAGGATTGCTAAGTATTAAAGGCACGAAAACTGTTGACCATTTCCACAAGCGTCTGGGTAAAATTATGTGGGAGCATGTTGGTATGGGTAGAAATGAAGAAGGTTTGAAAAAGGCTATCGAACAGATCAAAGAATTACGTCAGGAATTTCATAAGGATGTCAGGATTCCCGGTGACATGACAGGCGTAAATACTGAGCTGGAAAAAGCAGTGAGAGTATCCGACTTTTTGGAGTTAGGTGAACTCATGGCAAGGGATGCCTTGAATAGAAACGAGAGTTGTGGGGGCCACTTCAGAGAGGAATATCGAACAGAGGAAGGAGAAGCCATGAGAAACGATGATGAATATAAATATGTTGCAGCATGGGAATTTAGCGGTGATGATAAAGAACCTGTTATGCACAAAGAACCACTGGTTTTTGAAAATATTGAAGTTAAACAAAGAGACTATAAATAGTTATGAGTGATGGGTTATGAGTTAAAGAATTATATGAACTCATAATTCATAACTATTTCAAAATACTTAGAAACAAATAATAAAAACAAAATAACATGGATTTTACTTTAAAGATTTGGAAACAGGCTAACTCCAAAGCAAAAGGAAAATTTGAGACTTTTAAGGTAAAGGATATCTCAGCTGATTGTTCATTCTTAGAAATGCTCGATATCCTCAATGAAGACCTTATCGATAAAGTTCAACTCCCTATAAACTTTGATCATGACTGCAGGGAAGGAATATGTGGTATGTGCAGTTTATACATAAACGGCCGTCCACATGGACCGGATCAGGGAATAACCGTATGCCAGATGCATATGCGTAATTTTAAAAACGGCTCAAAAATTGTTATAGAGCCATGGCGTTCAAAAGCCTTTCCTGTTATTAAGGATCTTATGGTCGACAGAAGTGCCTTTGATGAAATAATTCAGGCTGGAGGATATGTGTCTGTGACAACAGGTGGTGTCCCGGATGCAAATTCAATACCAATAAGGAAGGAGTTGGCTGATCTTTCGATGGATGCAGCGGCCTGTATAGGCTGTGGAGCTTGTGTTGCTACATGTAAAAATGCTTCAGCCATGCTTTTTGTTTCAGCAAAAGTATCTCAATTTGCCTTATTGCCCCAGGGAAAAGTTGAAGCCAAAAGAAGGGTTCAGGCTATGGTAGCAAAGATGGACGAACTTGGTTTTGGAAATTGCACCAACACATATGCCTGTGAGGCTGAATGTCCTAAGAATATCTCAGTATCTAATATTGCACGAATGAACAGGGAGTTTCTGGGAGCTAAGCTGGGAGCCCAAAAGGCATAGTAATAAGGAGAAATATTTATTTGGAGAGTGAGAACCGTAGCCATTTGGCTGCGGTTTTTTTTATTTGGCTTGAACTGTTTCACGCAAAGAAAACTTGCAAATCCGCAACATAGGGAATTTGAATTTGAGTATTTAAAATAAATATACCTTCTTGATATACATGTAATAAATTATTATATTTGTAAAAAATCACAAATCATGAAAACACTTACTTTATCTATTTCATTACTAATGTTATCCTTCGTACTCAGCTGTGATTCAACAAATAAAAAGGCTCAGGTGTCAGAACAAGTTATTGTTGAACTAAAAGGCAATATTACGATCAATGGAGCTGATGCTTTATATCCACTAATGAAAAGATGGGCTGAAGAATTTTCAAAAGATAATGCTGACTTAAAAATAGAAGTACTAAATGGAGGAACCGGGAAGGGGTTGAACGACTTGCTTGCCGGAAATTGTGATCTGGCAATGATTTCAAGAGAGTTAGATCCTTCAGAAGAAGGTCAGGGCTTAGTCTGTTTCAGGGCTACAAAAGAAGGTGTAATTCCAATTATCAATGACAGCAATCCTTATATGGATGAAATTTTGAAAAAGGGAATGACGCGCGAAGCACTGATTGAAATATTTACAGGAGATAAATATCAAAGCTGGGGAGAGGTCCTTGGCCTTGATAACAAAGATTCCGTGATAATTTTCACACGGTCTGACCTCTCGGGAGCTGCAAGTGTGTGGGCAAAATATCTTGGAAAAAAACAAGAGGATTTGAAAGGAATTCTTGTTGAGTATGATGAGAATATCATTAATGCTGTTATTCAGGAACCACTAAGCTTATCATACTGTAATGCACACTATGTTTTGGATCTGCCGAAAGGTAAAATTCTGAAAGGTATCAAAATATTACCCATTGATTTCAATGTTAACGGTATTGCTGATAAAAATGAATTGTTTAAAACTGATATCTGTAAGTTGAAAAGAGCAGTTTACTTAGGCACTTATCCACGCTGTTTATGCAGATATCTTTATATAGTTTCTAAAGATAAGCCCGAAAACCCTGTGGTGATTGAATTTCTGAAATGGATCTATAGTAATGGACAAGCAATAGCTGAAAACTCAGGATTTGCAAGGCTTAGAAATTGTGATACAGAAGAGCTTATTAGATTTTTAAATGAACCCCTCTAGTTAGTGTCTGTCTTTAAACTTAAATCTTCGAATTGTTATAAGTTGGTTATTCGATTTTATTCAATTCAAGCGAGAAATGCTTAACTGTTTGAATATAGTTAATTAGTTAAATAGTTGATTGGTTAATTCGGAAAATGAACTTGTAATACGTAACCTGCAACCCTTTCCCCATTTTCAAATTATCTCATTTTCAAATTAAAACTGCCCCTGCAAACTTTCCTCCCTACATAACTACTTACCTTACTTAACCAATTAACTAAATTACCCAAAGCAAATGTCGAGCGAAGCACAATCATTAACCATTCATCATTAATAATTATCTTCTATCTTTCTTAATTAGGTAGAGTATAATGAATTCCTGCATCAGGGCCAAGTGGTAACCCCAAAAGCAGCCAAGCTACTAAAAGCAAAATCCATACGATCAGGAAAGCAATCGAATAGGGGACCATGGTTGCAATAATAGTTCCTATACCAGATTTTGGATCATATTTCTGGACAAAAGCAATGATCAGGGCAAAGAAACTCATCATAGGAGAGATCACATTGGTCACACTATCTCCAATACGATATACGACCTGAGATAGCTCCGGCGAATAACCCATGATCATAAACATAGGAATAAAAATAGGCGCAAGAATAGCCCATTTGGCTGATGCACTACCCATCAGCATATTGATGGAGGCAGAAAGCAGGATAAAAAGGATCATTAAAGGAATAAGTCCGATATCGGCAGACATCAGGAGATTAGCGCCCTTAACAGCCAGAATTATTCCTAAATTACTCCACTTGAAATATGCAACAAACTGAGCTGCAAAAAATACAAGAACAAGGTAGGTAGCAAGGGTTTTCATGGAGGCAGACATCCCATGCATTACATCTGTATCATTCTTAAAAGCTCCAGTAGTAAAACCATATGCAAGGCCCATTGCACTAGCAGTAACAAACAGCATAGCAACCACTCCACGGATCAGCGGTGAAGAGAGCATCCCTCCGTCACTTCCCCGGAAAAAGCCGTCTTCAGGAATAATTCCGATAAGGCATATAATTGTGACAACTATCAGAGTGAGTAAAGCCATCAGCAAGCCTTTTTTCTCATTTTTTGAAAGTTTATCAAATGAATTGTCTTTTAATTCAGCCTCACCGGTATATTTGCCCAGCCTTGGTTCCACAACTTTTTCAGTTATAAACGTTCCTGTAAAGGCTATGATAAAGGTTGATGCCACCATAAAGAAATAATTGGCGGTGGGATTTACTTCATATGAAGGATCAAGAATTTGAGCTCCTTCAGTAGATAATCCTGCCAGCAAAGGGTCAACGGTTCCCAATACCAAATTTGCACTGAATCCACCTGATACGCCGGCAAAAGCTGCAGCCATACCTACAATAGGATGTCTGCCAACGGCCAGAAAGATCACACCGGCAAGTGGTATTAGCAAAATATATCCAACATCCGATGCAACATTAGATAATATGCCGGCAAAAACAATTACAAAAGTCAGCAGATGCCTGTGAGAATTCAAAACCAACATCCGAATAACAGCGTTTATCAATCCGCTCTGTTCAGCAATACCAATACCGAGCATGGCAACAAGAACAATTCCCAGCGGGGCAAATCCCGTAAAATTATCCACCATTTCAAGCAAAACACGGTGAATACCATCATGAGATAAAAGATTAACCGGCCTGATAATTTCTTTAGTGCCCGGATGAATAACTTCCCATCCTAAAGCATGGCCTATCGCTGAAAATACCAGAGCAGCCAGGGCAAATAATGCAAACAGTGTGGCCGGATGTGGTAAGGCGTTACCAACTCGTTCTGTCCAATTCAACATCCGTTGTAGGATTCCTATACTCTTTTTTGATTTAGCCATATAAACATAGTATTATTAATTGCATATCTCCCGCTAAAATAGTATAAACTTTACAAAATGGCTTGTTTGAGAATGAAATGTGGAAAAGTCGTACAAAAAAATTTCGCTCAGCAGGGGAATATTTGTATTCATATTACTTATCATTACTCGAATATGTTATATGCTATAATATGTTTTTATTAAATAAAATAAAAAAAAGCTTGACTTATAGAAAATAATGATCTATTTTTATGTCAAATTTGCCAATTAAAAAAGCTTTATTTTGAATACCAAATAATTATTCCATTTATTAACCAAAAATTTACATTATGAAGAAAACAGTTTTTACGATTTTAATTATGGTTTTTGCAGTTGTGCTCGTTAACTCGCAAGACATGAAATCCAAAAAAGGAGTACCAATCTTACCTGAGAAAGGGGATTATTGTATTGGGGTTGATGCTGCTCCATTATTCGGATATTTGGGTAATATGTTTAATGCAAACATTAATAACCAGGCACCTGCCTTTAATTTTACAGCAACAACTCCAATGACGATTTTTGTGAAGCATATGATTGATGATGAAACTGCTTCAAGAGCAATGTTCAGGATTGGCTTTGCATCAGCTTCATTAAAGAACATGATTGTTGATGATGTAGCTTTGGTGGCTGACCCAACTTCCACTGTCCAGGTTGAAGATAAATGGGGTCATAGTGAAATGTTTATCCTATTGGGATACGGATTGGAAAAGAGAAGAGGAAAAGGAAGAGTACAAGGAATATATGGTGCTGAAGGATTTCTCTTATTCATGAACTATTCTGATAAATATACCTGGGGAAATGAAATTACGACTACTAACAATGCACCAACAACTACTGGTTGGGATGAATTTGGTGGTTGGAATTGGGCTAATATAGTCAACCCACCTGATTGGGCTACCGCTAGCGCAGGCCAAAGAACTAATAAAACAACTTCAGGAACAACAATCGGCATTGGAGCGCGTGCATTTTGTGGTGTGGAATATTTCTTTGCACCAAAAATGTCGATCGGTGGAGAATTTGGATGGAGCCTTGCATTCCTGACAACTGGTAATGGAAAAACAACAACCGAAAACTGGGATATGGATAGTAATACTGTTAAAGAAACCGAACAGGAAACTGGTGGAAACAGCGTTTTCTCTATCGATATCGACAATCTCCCGAGTAATTATAATTTAACATCTCCAGTTCTTGCTGGTCCACAAGGTTCAATTAGTTTATTCTTCTACTTTTAATAAATAAAAAATTCACATAAAAGCGCTGTGAGAACAGCGCTTTTTTTTTACCGTGCAATTAGAAATTCTAATATGAATTACGCAAAGCAAATTACATCCGAAGGATAAATTATGAGAAGTGATTGGCGCACTGTCGAGTAGACCGGGGGAGTTTCACCCCCAGCCGCTCACAGCACCGTACGTGACAGTCTCCCGTCATACGGCTCTTCTTGACAGACTTAACTCCTAAAACCATATTCCCAGTGAATAAAAGTATTAGGATAAGAAGCAATGATTCGTTTCATTAAACCAT
>JAIOTT010000217.1 GCA_021106655.1 Bacteroidales bacterium | reverse complement strand
TCCATAACCACCATTTAAAAGGATATATTTGTTTTGTTGTTCTGAAGAAAATAGATTTATTGGTAATAAACCTAATTGTTTTTTCCAATTGTTTATGTCATTTAATTGGCTCATTATTTTCTCATTAAATTTTCTTTGTCAAAAATAATAAATTTATTGATTAACAACTAAATTTTTTCTTTACTGTTTTTCATAATATTATAAAGAAACTCCCTTGATCTAAAAAGTTGTGCCTTCACAGTACCTAATGGAAGTTCAAGTTCCTGGGCTATTTCTTCATAAGAGTACTCCTTGAAATACCTTAACTCTATCAAAGTGCGATAATGTGGTTTCAGCTTTTCCACAACCTGTCGCATTAATTTGATCTTTTGGTCTTTGATTAATTCTTCTTCAGGATCAAGTGTTTGTGATGGTAAATTATTAGAAAGGTCATCACCTTCATTATTATCGAATGGTTTGTCAATGGAAAAAGTATTCTTCTTCTTTTTTCGGATAAAGTCAATGCAATTATTGGAGGCAATCTTAAATAACCAAGTGCTGAAAGCATAATCAGGAGTGTATTGATGAATATTTTTAAATGCTTTCCCGAAAGCTTCAATAGTAAGGTCATCCGCATCTACAGGATTATTTGTCATTTTTAATAACATGAAGTATAGAGAATCTCTGTAGTTATTTAGCAACTCGGCATAAGCATTTTGATTACCACTATTAATAGCTTGTTGTACAAGCTTGTAATCACGTAATGCCTTGTCAGTAAGATGAGAAGTTATTTCCATTTATCTTTTTTGTGAAGAAAACCGGATATTACTATCATGGGGGTAAAAATAACAAAAAATATTTCTAGCAATGGCGAAATTAATAACAAATTTTTTACTGCAAACTTTTTCATGCAAAATTTATATAAAATAAAAAAGCTTGCCAATCTCAGGATGAATAACGGCAATATTATATTGATATTATAAATAAAGCCCAGAAGAGAAAAGAAGGTTGCATAAAACAAAAACTTACTTAATCCATATGATCCCAGTAATATCTTATGTTTTGTTTTATAATATTTCCCTGTTACCAAATGCCTCCGTTTTTGATGCATCCAATCTTTAAACTTAATTTTAGGTGATGAAATAGTGTGACTTTCCGGATCTATTTCAATGCATATATTTTGTTTATTTGCAGCTTTATTGATAAAAAGATCATCATCACCTGATGGAATTTTATAATGAGAAGTAAATCCTTTACTGTCAAAGAATAGTGATTTACGGTAAGCCAAATTTCTTCCAACACCCATATAGGGTTGCCCTGCAAGAGAATATGAAAGATACTGAATGGCAATATGCAAAGTGTCGAACTGTATCAGTTTATTTAATAAACCTTTTTTTTCTTCATATCCGCCATAACCAAGAACTATGTTCTTTTTCTTATTAAAGTTCGATTGAATTTTTCTTATCCAGTTTGCAGTTTTTGGCCAACAATCTGCATCTGTCAGAATAATAATATCATTTTTTGCAGATTTAATGCCAATTGAAAGAGGGAATTTTTTTCCGGAAAAGAAATTCAAGCTTTCAGGGATATTTACAATTTTCAGCTTTTTGTCTTCCTTTGCAATAGATCTTAATAGCTCATAAGTTTCATCATCAGAAGAGTCATTTACAACAACAACTTCAAAATCAGGATAGTCTTGCTCAAGAATTAGAGGGAGGTTTTTTCTTAGGTTGAAGTATTCATTCCTTGCGGATATCACAACTGACACCGGTTGGAGAATATCAGACTTGGAAATTTTCTTGAAAAAAATCAAACGAAAAAATATTCCAAGGATAAAGGAGAACTGAATAACAGTACATATTATATAAATGACAAAAAGGATAAGGAAAATCCTATCGGGACCCGTAAAATCAAAAACCATTTCACATATTATTGATGCACAAAAATATTTAAACTTGGTGAATAAAAACTATCTTTGAGAGATTTTTTTTGAACAATTATGGAATTTAAATTAATTAGTAAAGATAAATTTTCAAGTGCCAGGGCAGGAGAGATTAAAACTGATCATGGTTTAATTAAGACTCCGATATTCATGCCTGTTGGAACCGCCGGTACAGTGAAAGCTGTACATGTCAGGGAACTTGAAGAGGATATCAAAGCACAGATCATTCTTGGAAACACTTATCATCTGTATTTACGCCCGGGTCTCGAAATAATTGAAAAGGCAGGAGGTCTTCATAACTTTAACAATTGGAAAAAACCAATACTGACAGATAGTGGAGGTTACCAGGTTTATTCCTTATCCGGAACGCGTAAAGTTACTGAGGAGGGAGTGATTTTTCGGTCGCATATCGACGGATCACGTCATAATTTCACTCCTGAATATGTTATGGATATTCAGCGTATTATTGGTGCTGATATTGTTATGGCCTTTGATGAATGTACACCTTATCCTTGTGACTACCAGTATGCAAGAGATTCGATGGAATTGACACACAGATGGTTGAAAAGATGTATTTCGAGGTTTGAAGAAACTGATAGCAAATATGGCTATTGTCAAACACTCTTTCCTATAGTTCAGGGAAGTGTTTATGAGGATCTTAGGAAAATATCAGCCGAAAAGATTGCATCTTTTAATGCTGAAGGAAATGCTATTGGAGGCCTCTCTGTCGGTGAGCCTGCTGAGATTATGTACAAGATAACCGAATTGGTAACTAATATACTTCCTGCTGATAAACCACGTTACCTTATGGGTGTTGGGACGCCTGAGAATATTCTTGAAAGTATTGCCCTGGGAGTGGATATGTTCGATTGTGTTATGCCAACAAGGAACGGTAGAAATGGGATGCTTTTTACACAAAATGGTATTATGAATATGAAGAATGAGGTGTGGAAAAATGATTTTTCATTGATTGATGAGAATGGACATACCTATGTAGATAAACATTATTCCAAAGCATTCCTGAGACACCTTTTTGTATCTAATGAAATCTTAGGACCAATGATAGCTACAGTGCATAACCTGGGTTTTTACCTCTGGCTTGTAAATGAAGCAAGAGAGAAAATAATTGATGGAAATTTCTCTGAATGGAAAAACATAATGGTAAAACAATTGATGCAGAGACTCTAAGAGTTTCAGTAGAAAAGTTAAACGGATCAATTTAGAGAATCTTTGTCCCTTTGTGTCTTTGAGGCAGATATTTATTTTTAATGAAAAAGCTTGATATATACATAATAAAAAAATTCCTTGGCACCTTTTTCTATGCTATTTCATTATTGATCTTAGTCGTTATCGTTATTGATATTTCTGAAAAAATTGATGACTTTTTAGAAAAGGATGCCCCATTAATGGATATAATCTTTGTTTATTATGTGAACTTTATACCATATTTTGTTAACCTGTTTTTATATTTGTTTACATTTATTGCTGTTATCTTTTTTACTTCCAAAATGGCTTCAAATACTGAATTTGTTGCCATCCTGAGTGCTGGAGTGAGTTTCAGAAGATTACTTTTCCCCTATTTGTTATCTGCAATTATCCTGAGCCTACTGTCATTTTATCTTGCAAACTGGCTCATACCACAAACAAGTGCAAAAAGAAGAGCCTTTATTAATACTTATGTTGAAAAACTTTCCAGGGATAAAGATCGTAATATACATTTTCAAACAAAGCCGGGAACTTTTGCATATATCGATAATTACAATACGTCCAATAACATTGGATATAAATTCTCTTTAGAAAAGTTTAATAAAAATGGCCTTTATTATCAGATGCATGCAGAACAGATAAAATGGGATACAGTGAGAGGAGCCTGGATCATTAAAGATTATTTTATTAGAGAAATTGATGGTTTAGAAGAAAAAATCCGTAGAGGGAAAATTCTGGATACCATTGTTAATGTGGCCCCCTCTGATTTTATTATCGACCACAGAAATTATGAGGTTATGGATTTTTCACAATTGAAACAGTACATTATCAGGGAAAAAAGTAAAGGAGCCAGCGATTTACAGTTTTATGAAGTAGAAAAACATAAACGAGTAGCTTATCCTTTTGCAACCATTATTCTTACAATTATTGGAGTGTCCTTATCAAGCCGTAAAGTTAAAGGTGGAATTGGATTACATCTGGGTTTTGGGATAGCGATAAGCTTTGCCTTTATTCTATTTATGCAAATATCAACTGTTTTTGCAACTTATGGAAATTTACCTCCGATTATCGCTGTTTGGATACCAAATCTTATCTTTGGAACCCTGGCGGTCTACCTGTATAAAATCGCACCTAAATAAAAGGTGGCAGTCCAAGGTCGACAGTCCACAGTCAATTATCCAAACCAGAAACTTCATCCCAATAAAAATACGATGGTGAAAATTCCATCGTAGAAGGCTTTCCCTTAAATATACCATAAACAGCAGATCCGCTTCCACTCATAGAAGCATATACAGCACCATGCTCATATAGCTTCTTCTTAATCTTATCTAATTCAGGATATTTATTAAAAATCGAAGATTCAAATTCATTGCAGAGGTTTGTTCTCCAGGTGTTTATGCTTTGAGTTACAATCGACTTAATGGTTGAATTAGCCCGGGATACTTTTATCTCTGAATATGCTTCCTGTGTTCCGATACTGAAATCAGGTTTCACAATTGCAATGTAATATCCCCTGGTGTTTATTTCAAGTGGCTCAAACTGATCACCTCTCCCATAAGCATAACATGGACTGTTTTCAATAAAGAAAGCACAATCGCTGCCCAATTTCCTTGCGTAATTTTTCAATTCCTCCTGACCTAATCCTAAACTGAAAATTTTATCTAATAGGATAAGAGTATGAGCTGCATCAGAAGAACCTCCTCCTAAGCCTGCACCAGTTGGAATTTTTTTATGCAAAGATATCTTAACAGCTGGTATTTTGAAATCTGCTGCAAGTAAATTATAGGCATCAACACATAAGTTTTTATCAGGATCTCCGGGAATTATCAATCCGCTATTTTGGAACTGAAAGCTCTTATCTGTAGCAATAATTATTTCAAGTGCATCACTTAATTTAATCGGATAAAACACTGTCTCAATGTTATGAAAACCATCATCACGTTTGCCTGTAATTTGCAAACCCAGGTTTATTTTTGCATTAGGAAAACTTATCATTTTTATTTTTTTACAAAGATAGATAATTGGAATAGAATGTCATTGTTTCATTGCTCCATTGTTTTATTGTTATTTTGTAGCTTTTTAGGCCGGACTCAACAAACAATCGAACAATTGGACAATTGAAAGATGCTGGTTTAAATTTTTATATTATTTTTGGGCATGGAAACAGTGTATTTTCCTGTTAGAAATTATAAACATTTATGGCCTTAATTAATTCTGTGCTTTCCTGGTTAATGAAGAAAAGGGTTCACCAGATTGAACTCTTTATGAAATATCCTCACGAAGTACAATCGGAGTGGTTTAAAAAACTTTTGTCAGTTGCAAAGGATACTGAATGGGGTAGGAAATATGATTACAGGAGTATCACAAATCTTGAGCAATTCAGAGAAAGGGTGCCGGTTAATGATTATGATTCAATTAAGCCTTATATTGATCGTATGCAGAGTGGTGATAAAAATATATTGTGGCCTACCGACATTAAATTTTTTGCCAAATCCTCAGGAACTACAAGCGACAAAAGTAAGTTCATTCCTGTAAGCATCGAAGCGCTTGAAGAATGTCATTACAAAGGAGGCAAAGATCTGTTATCAATATATTGCAATAATAACCCCAACACTTATCTGTTCGATGGCCTGAGCCTTACAATGGGAGGCAGCCATAAAATAACTGAAGTAAATAACAAAGAGTATTATGTAGGTGACCTTTCTGCTATTATGATACACAATTTGCCGTTCTGGGCTGAATATCGAAGAACACCAAATGTTTCTATTGCTCTTATGGATGAGTGGGAGAGTAAAATAAAGAAAATGGCTCAGGTTACCATGAAGCATAATGTAACAAGCATTTCCGGAGTGCCTTCATGGTCATTATTGCTGATAAAAAAAATACTTGAATTATCCGGTAAATCAAATTTGAAAGAAATCTGGCCGAACCTGGAAGTCTTTTTCCATGGAGGAGTAAATTTTGGCCCTTATCGTGAGCAATATAAACGCCTAATCCCTGATGATAATATGAATTATATGGATACATATAATGCATCAGAAGGATTTTTTGGAATTCAGGACAGAAGTGATAAAGAAGAATTTTTACTTATGCTTGACTATGGGATCTTTTATGAATTTCTCCCTATGGATCAGGTGAACAAAGAGTACCCTGTTGCAATAAGCCTGGATGAAGTAAAGACTGGAATTAATTATGCAATAGTTATTTCAACAAATGCCGGCTTATGGCGTTACGTAATTGGTGATACAATTATTTTTACATCGCTCAATCCTTATAGGATAAAAATTACCGGCAGGACTAAGAACTTCATAAATATTGTAGGTGAAGAGCTTATAATTGATAATGCTGAGAAAGCCCTTGCAACTGCATGCAAAAAAACACAATCAGTTGTTAATGAATATTCCGCCGGACCGGTATACTTCAGTAATAATAACAATGCAGCACATGAGTGGCTTATCGAATTTGAAACTCCACCAGAGGATTTGAATTATTTTATTAAGGTTTTTGATAAAGCACTTCAATCAGCCAACTCAGATTATGAAGCTAAAAGACATCGTAATATGGTTTTACGTGACCCTATCGTTAGGCCAGTATCACCGGGAACTTTCTATAAATGGATGAAAAATAAAGGAAAACTTGGTGGTCAACATAAAGTGCCAAGGCTTTCAAATGACAGGAAATATGTTGATGATATTCTGAGTTTGGAACATTTTCACTAACATTATTAATAGCCTCAATGACCGGAATTATTAAAATATTGCCTCTTATTGTTTTGTTTCTTTTTCAGGGAAATAAGCCGGAGTCTGACTACAGCCTACTGAAACATATAAATAATAAAGGGAATTTTATAACTGTTGATGAATTAGGTGGTTTGTTTCTTGTTAATGATGAGCAACTTACAAAATTTGACATTAATGGCCGGCTTTTATGTACGTACTCCAACTTGTTTAACGGCAACATAAGTTTTGTTGATGCAGGCGATCCCTTTAAAATACTTGTCTATTACAGAGATTTCTCGCAGATTGTTTTCCTGGATAATTTTTTAAGTGAATCCGCTGAAGCTATCTTGCTCGAAACCCTTGGTCTGGAGCTTTCAACATTAGCATGCTCTTCATATAATAGCGGATTTTGGGTATATATGCCTCAGAACCTTGAACTCCTCAGAGTTGGGAAGGATATGGTCATATCTCACAGAAGTGGTGATATCAGTAGTATTATTAAAAATGAATTAAACCCAAACTTTCTTATTGAAAAGGATAATGTGGTATACTTAAATGACCCTGATGTTGGAATAATAATGTTCGATATGTATGGAACATATAATAAAATAATTCCATTGAAGAATCTGGAAAATTTGCAACTTGAAGGAAATAATATTATCAGTTCTTCTGATACGGATATGAGAATCTATAATCTAATAACTTCAAATGAAACATTAATTAGTCTACCGGAAGATGATCCAATTTGTTTAAATTTAAAATATAGTTTTCATCCAAAACGATTATTTTTGTTGAGTGAAAGTGGAATTAATATTTATGCAGTAGATCTTGATCAGTAAAATGTAAAAAACCACCATCTAAGAAGGTGGATTTCTAATTTAAATTAAGTAACCAATTAAATAATGAGAATATGCATATAGCAATTGCGGGAAATATCGGCTCAGGCAAAACAACTCTGACAGGACTGTTAGCGAAACATTTTAAATGGAAAGCTCATTATGAAGATGTTGATACAAACCCATATCTGAATAGCTTTTATGAGGATATGCAACGTTGGTCGTTTAATTTACAGATTTACTTTCTAAATAGCCGTTTCAGGCAAATTGTTGATATTCGTAAAAGCGGAAAAGCGGTTATACAAGATAGGACTATATATGAAGATGCATATATTTTTGCACCTAACCTGCATTCAATGAATCTTATGACTACACGGGATTTTGATAACTATTTCTCTTTGTTTGAACTGATGAATTCTTTTATTACTGCCCCGGATCTCTTAATTTACTTGAGGGCAAGTGTTCCCACACTGGTTAATCAAATTCAAAAACGTGGCCGGGAATATGAGAATTCAATAAGACTTGATTATCTTAAAAGCCTTAATGAAAGATATGAAGCATGGATATCGGAATATAAAGAAGGTAAATTTCTAAGCCTTGATGTTGATAACCTGAATTTTACAGATAATCCTGAAGATCTGGGCAAGATAATCGATAAAATTAATGCCGAGATTCATGGATTGTTCTAATTTCTAATTTATTTAGAACAATTAGAGCAATTTTAAAGATTGATTTGTAAAATTCCTAATGACTTTACATATGAAGTTTATTGGTATTATCCCAGCTCGTTATGCTTCAACCCGATTTCCGGGGAAGCCTCTTACCATGATCAAGGGGAAGACAATGATAAATCATGTTTATGACCAAGCATCTATATGCAAGGTGTTTTCAAGGGTTATTGTTGCAACTGATGATGATAGAATTGCTGAAAATGTTCAGGGATTTGGAGGAGAAGTGATGATGACTTCTGATCAACACCGGAGTGGAACAGAACGTTGTAATGAAGTGAGCGGGAAATTGATCGAAAATGGGGAAATTGAAATATCTGATGTAATTATAAATATTCAGGGCGATGAACCTTTTATCCAGCAACAACAGATAAATTTACTTGCTGATTGCTTTTTAGATGAGGATGTTAAGATTGCTACTCTGGCCAAGAAAGTTAAAAATAATGATGAGCTTTTTGATAAGAATGTAGTGAAGGTGATAATTGATCAGTTAGGTAATGCAATATATTTTAGCCGATCTCCATTGCCTTTTGTAAGAGGTAAAAACTCAGGGGAATGGCTTTCAGTGCAGACTTATTATAAGCATATCGGCATATACGCTTACAGAGGAAATGTCCTTCAAAATATTTGCAAGCTAAAATCTTCACCACTCGAAGTTTCCGAATCACTCGAACAACTCAGATGGATAGCAAATGCGTTTAAGATAAAAGTTAAAATAACTGAGATCGAAGCCATCGGAATCGATACACCTGAAGATTTGTTAAAATTGAAATAGCACCAATAATTACCACATTATCATATTAATTTTGGATCTAGCAAAACACATAAACACCCTTCTATTCACTACTGACCGTGTTGTTGTACCCGGCCTGGGAGTGTTTTCTACTAAGTATATTCCTGCAAAAATTCATACTGCAAAGCAAACTTTTGAACCACCATCAAAAGAATTACTTTTTACCTCTGCAATTAAGGATGATAATGGAATATTGATAAGGCATATTTCTGAAATGGAAGGCATTAAAGAAGAAATTGCAAAAGAAGAATTGGAAAAATATGTTAAACAATATAACACTCAATTATCGGAAGGTAAAAAACTCAAATTTATCAAGCTTGGCACATTATCAAAAAAACCTGATGGAACATACCTCTTCGAGGCTGACAGAACAATAAATTATCTGAACGATGCTTTTGGAATGGAAGAGATCAGTGTGCCTGAAACTATAAAGACTGAAGTAAAGAAAAAAGAACCTCATCAGAGAAAGATAACAAAGCCAGCAAAGAAAAAGAAAACTAAAAAACAACCTTGGATAATCTATGTCCTTATTTCGCTTGCAGCTATTATAATTCTGGGTGTTTTTAATTTTGATTTAATCTCATCTAAATGGGATGAAGTATTCCGTTCGTCAAAGACTATTACAGAAATACCAGATCAAAGTACTGAAACAAAAATAACAGGAAATGAAGAGTTGGTTATTGATACCCTCCCGGCAAAAGACTCCATAATTGTTCATGATGATGTGGAAGATACGTTGGAAACAAAAATTATCGAAGATGCTGAGAATAAAAAAGAGATTCCTGAACAGGAAAATCCTGAAGTTGTATCTAAAAGGTTTTATATTGTGGCAGGTTCTTTCAAATCAGTTAAGAATGCGGAGAAAATGCTTAAAAAACTTATTTCTAAAGGATATAATTCTGAGATATTTGGAACAACTACAAAAGGACTTCAAATGGTATCTTACGAGAGTTACAAAAAGAGAAAAGATGCTGGCATTGCTTTAAAAAAGATATTGAGGGAGGAGAATGCTTCGGCATGGATTATTAAATATTAATAATGTGCTAATATGCTAATTTGTTAATGTGTTAATGGAATCTTTGAATTAGCATATTAGCATATTAACAAATTAGCATATTATCACATTATCATATTTGCTGGCTAAATAAAGGTAAAATATCGTATTGTAGATCGTGAGCAAAAAGAAAATACGTCAATTTAAAGAAACCAAAACCTTCCCAAACTTCATCGAACTCTCCTATCCGGAATTGATGCAGGGGTTTTTATATAAAGGAAAATGGGCTAAGGCTTTTTTTAAGAATGATAATCCAATAATCCTGGAGCTTGCTTGCGGGAAAGGAGAATACACCGTTACTCTTGCCCGGAAATATCCAAGTATAAATTTTATCGGGCTTGATATTAAAGGTGCAAGAATGTGGAGGGGAGCAAAAACTTCCAATGAAGAAGGGATGAAGAATGTTGCCTTTATTCGTACACAAATACAATTGATTGAACATTATTTCACAGCGGGGGAGGTCAGTGAGATATGGATAGTTTTTCCTGACCCTC
>JAIOTT010000384.1 GCA_021106655.1 Bacteroidales bacterium | reverse complement strand
TATCGTATGCTTCTTGTTTAGCTTTTATATCTGCAATGATCTTATCTATTTCTTCTATCTTTTCATTGGGATAAGTTTCTTTTGGCTTGAAAGTTAAGGCAGATTCATATTCAGGCCTGGCTTTTTTGTAATCTTTTGCCACAAATAATTTGTCGGCATTAGCTATTGCATTGTCATAAGATTCCTGCTGTGATCTTTCTGCTGCAAGGATTTGCTCAATCTCCCGAAGTTTTTCTTTGGTATAACTTTGATCAGGTTTAAATTCAGTAGCTTTTAAATAAAAATCTTTGGCCTGCAGGTAATCTTTTGACTTAAAACTTTTATCACCCATAGAAATAGCCTCCACATAGGCTTCTTCTTTTGCTTTAATATCTGCAAGGATCGTATTTATTTCGCCTATCCTTTCACCCGGATATGCTTCAGCAGGTTTAATTTTCAGGGCTTGCTGATATGACTTTAAGGACTCATCAAAAATATTCGCATTAAACTTTTCGTCTGCATCAGTAATTGCTTTGGCATATGCTTCATCCTGGGCAAGGATACCAGCAAGTAATATGACTATTTCACTAAGTTTATCTTTAGGATATTTTTCATCGGGTTTTATTCCGGATGCTGTATTATAGGAATCTTTTGCCTTGCTGTACTCTTTGCCATTAAATTGACTGTCACCCAAAGCTATAGCAGCATCGTAAGATTCCTGCTTTGCCTTTTCATCTGCAAGCATATTATCTATTTCCTTGATCCTGTCAGCCGGGTATGCTTCATTAGGCTTAACATTAAGGGCTTCCTGATAGGCCTGTTTTGATTTACTATATTTCGTTTCGGTAAAATATCCATCAGCTTCAGCAATAAGCTTCTCATAAGCTTGTTGTTGGATATTAAGTTTTATCAGAATTGACTCTATTTCAGCAATCTTTTCCTTTGGATAGTTTTCTTCGGCTTTGATCTGTAATGCTTCTTCAAAGGAAGATTTGGATTTTTCGTAATCTTCTGCTTCAAAAAGCCTGTTTCCATCAGCTATAGCGCGATCATAAGAGTCGTTAACAGATTTTCTTTCAGCAAGTATCTTATCAATTTCAGATATTTTTCCTTTTGGATAATCCTCCTCAGCTTTTATTTCGCTTGCCTTTTGATAGTGTGTTCTTGCCTGAGCAAGATCATTCAATTCAAAACTACTATCAGCAAGTTTTATAGCCTCCGCGTAGTTTTTATCTTTTGCCTTTTGAAATACTTGTTCGGCGATTATATTATCTATTTCTGCAATTTTATTTTTCGGATACTCCTCATCAGGCTTATGACCCAAAGCTATATTGTACTGGCCTATAGCATTTGTATAATCAGTCGAATCAAAATATGTGTCAGCGCTGATTATTGCTTCCTTATAAGCTTTCTGCAGAGCTGCTCTATCTGAAATAATTTTATCAATTTCGACAATTCTTTGTTTTGGATATTCTTCTGCGAGCCTAAGCTTAGATGCTTCTATGTACTTAACTTTTGCATTTTCATATTTCAGTTCATTAAAAAAAGCATCGGCATCAGCAATTAAGCCATCATAAATCTTTTTCTGTTCACTAGAGTTATCCAATTCTTTTAGAATAATATCAATATCGTTGATCCTGTTCTGAGGATATTTTTCATTAGGAAATATTTTCAGAGCATCAATGTAAACCGGCCGGGCTTCTTTATATTTTTTAGCATTAAACTTATTATCTGCCTGTACTATCAGTTTGTCGTAGGATTCATGTTTGGCTTTTATTTCTGCCAAAATCTTCTTTAATTCATCTATCTTTCTTTTTGGAAGTGCCTCATCAGGTTTTATCAATGAGGCTTGTTCAAAATCACCAAGGGCTTTCTCATAATCCTTCAATTCAAGCCATTTCATAGCACTTTCGAATGCCACATCATACAAAACATTCTGGACTTTATTATCGGCTATGATCTTTCCTATCTCCCTAAGTCTTTCAGTAGGTTTGGTGGCGCCCGGCCTTAAGCTCTGAGCCTTCTGGTATGAAACCCTGGCTCTTTCATATTCTTTTGCATCAAATAACTTATCAGCCACAGTAAGGGCATTATTATATTCCCCCTGATTAAGCTTAGCCTCGGCAACCATTTTATCACACATTCTTATCCTGTTTGTAATATATTGATTATCGACAAACAATGATGCAGATTCTTTTGGAAAGAGTCCGGAGGCTTTGGAATATTCACTTAAAGCTACCTTAAAAAGCTTGTCGTCATAAGCTCTGTTACCCTCAGTTTTCGCATTCTCAAATACCTGGAGTTTTTGTTTTGTACGCCAAGGATAACTCTGTCATTTTCAACGATCCTCTGATGCAGGTTTTCACTACCGGTATAATTAAATGCAAACTTCCCTGATGACTCATCATATTTTATTGTTGAGCTTAAGCCTCCATAAATACTCATATCCATTTCGGAATAATTCGGAAACAAATATACCCTGAGATAAAAAGGATGGATTTTGTTAAATTCACTTTCCGGAAGCTGAGTAACGATTTCATATTTAAGTTTAACAAGCCCGGCCTTATTAACTTCGACCAGATATTTCTTATTAAATTCAAGCCTTATTTGAAAAGTCTCTGATGAATTAGTTTTTATTTCGTTGACCTTTTCACCTCCTGAAAAAATTACCAGGCTTACATCTTTAAGCTCATTATTACTACCTCTCAGTTTAACCTGACCACTAAGCTTAACATATCCTGCATTCTGAGCAATAATAGAAAGTGGTAAAAGTAAAAAGCTTATATTTAGAATCGTCTTCCTCAGTATCATCTTTATTTGTATGCGGTTTAAAACAAAGTAACAGATCACTTTTTGAAATTAGAAATTAGAAATTTGAACCTTTTTGTCCCACTTGTCAAAATCGCACCAAAGCAAATCAACTAATTCTTTCGATAATTTGTAAATATCCAATTCCCAATTTCTGTGTTCTGTGAACGGTTTCAAACAACTAATAGTACTCAAGGCATTCTAAGTACAAGTTATCTATCTAAATAATTTCGCAGTGTACTCAGCCTTATTATTCTTATTATCAGTCACCAGGAGTTTGAAAATACTCTCTCCTTTTAAAATTCTATCATCAAAATGATAAACAAGTAAATTATTATTTCCGTTATATTCCATCAAAATCCACTTGTCGTTAAGGGTTCCTCTGAACGATTTAATTCCGGATAATTCGTCATTAATCCTTATTTTAATTGTCCACTGGCCAGTGATCTTTTTGCCGGGATAAATATTAATGGCTCTGATCTTAGGTGGAATTGTGTCAAGCATAATTGTATAATCCCCAAAATACCTGGTCTTGCTTTTAACAAAACCATTCTCCCACTTTCCACCTATTGAATTTTTCTTATTTTTTTCTTTTATCTGAACCAGAACCACCTTATTGTGAAGCTCCTTTGGTACAAGAGTATCAGCTTTTATTGATATTTCAACATACTTATGTAAGGGTGTATAAATATTGTGTATATGATATATCTTCGACAGACAAGACTTACACCGTTTTTTGCTGTTATATTCAAATATTATATCCTCATACAAAGCATTTGCAGGCACTTTCAAAACGACATCATCTCTAATAAAACTATTATCATTTTCACAGAGAAAGACATATCCCTTTTCATTTATCTTATGAAGGCCATTATTATTGTTAGCTGTGCTTTTTTTACTTTTCGCAACAAATTTGAGTTCTGAAGCATTTCCAAAGTGGTCAGTAACTACATATCTTATATTATAAATTTTATCAGTTTTAAACTCAAAAGTTCCCTTTTTACTTGCCTTATCATAAATCATTAAATGGTTATTGGGTGAAATCCACGAACGCTGAATTCTTTTCTTAGACCGCATTAGAGCCGGGTAATCAATCATAGTATTAATATATCTTCCCTGGCTAAATGACAGCTTTGTCATTTTATAGCTCCATATACATAAAGAATCCACAAATAGTTCAATTGAAAAAACGCCATTTTTATTATTAGCACCATTAAGCCTGTCGAATGTCCGGATTCCAAAAGAAATCCTTCCTGTCACAGCAATTGTATCATCATCTGATAAATTATAAGTACTAGCAGATTTCTTAATATTAAAAGTACAATCCTTATTTTCATGATTGATACTGCTAAGATCATCCATCACATAAAGTTTCAACAATAAAATTAGTGGAGGGATATTATCAGTAATGTCATATCCGCACTTGACTGGGTTGACAGGGTATTGTGTGTTTTCTTCTCTTATTTCAAAATGAAGATGCGGACCACCTGAGCTCCCTGTATTTCCGGAAAAACCAATTACCTCTCCTTTTTGCACTTTTATCTGGCCGGGTTTAAGACTTACATCAAAGGAATATGATTCTCTCTCATACTGCAATTTCCTGACATAAGCTTCTATCTCATCATTAAAATTCCTCAGGTGTCCATAAACACTTACATAGGAATTGGGGTGAGTAATATAAACTGCTTTACCGTATCCGAAAGGAGAAACTTTTATCCTTGAAACATAAGCATCAGCAACAGCAAAAATCTTTTTTCCCTGCACACCCTGTGTTTTAATATCAATACCTGTATGAAAATGATCGCTTCGGAGTTCCCCAAATGTACCTGACAAATAAATCGGGATATCCACAGGAGAACGGAAATAGTCGGCCGGGAAGTTCTCCTGTCCATTAATACTTTGAGCGATAAGAACAGAGAAAATTATTAGAATTTTGTATTGAATATCTTTAAACATATTATGCACTGTCAATTATCTGCTCAACGCTCTTGTATAATTTATCCATTGATGAAATAACGATATCAGCATCAGAAAAATTCCCACTTATATTATCTTCATTATAAAATATTGTCTTCATCCCAGCATCTTTTGCTCCCTTTATATCTTTTACATAGCTATTACCTATCATAATACAATCAACGGGCATAACATCCATTTCTTTTGTTATGCTTAAAAAAAATCTTTTATCAGGCTTTTCATAACCCAGATCTTTGGAAGAAAAGAAATTCTTGAAATATTTATCTGCATCAATTCTTTTTAGAGCTTTGATCATTGCTTCTGTATCCGACATATCAGCATTGGTAGCAATACAACAGGTATATTTTTTTGAAAGTTCCAACAAGGCTGTTTTCATTCCCGAAACATAATCCACCTTCTCCCACATATACATCGGGCCATCATTAGCATAATCCACCATTACCGTACCACCCCAATCGAATATCAGAACAACCATCTTTATTAAATAAACTATAATATAACTCTAAATACTCCAAGCACTCTAAATACTTAAAGTACTTCCTCCTCCTAGTTATAAGTTGGTAAAAAAGAATACTTCTCAGAATACTCCATCATTTGAGCAGTATAGTCATCAGGATACTCAATTTTAATATCTATTATCTTGTCACCTTCCAAAACCGGCACAAGCACCGGATTAATAAAACCACCGTATGGTGCCAAAT
Source organism: Bacteroidales bacterium (assembly GCA_021106655.1). Taxonomy (GTDB): domain Bacteria; phylum Bacteroidota; class Bacteroidia; order Bacteroidales; family SMBSF77; genus SMBSF77. The sequence continues at coordinate 1,410 of JAIOTT010000384.1, read as the reverse complement.
TAAGTTTCCTAAAACGCTCCAAAACTTCTTGGTGAAGGACTGGATCAACGTTTATACCATATGCTTCGACAAGTTCTTTCCCTGCTTCAAAATCTCCTTCAGACTTAATTCTTTGCACTTCTGAAAGGAGCTCACCAAAGAGGCTTCTTAATTTATCATAATCATTGATCTGAACATAAGTTTTGTCATCACGTTTTTCCATTGTGATAACATTATCACTCTTACCTTTCTCATAGCACCATTTCGATATCAGCTGACGGTTTCTCATATGAGCCTGTTCAATATTTTTTCCTTCTTGTATGCGTGTAAGCTGTGTCATCAAGCCATTTCTAATATAGCCATTATATTCAGCTTTAGCAGCGTCCATATCCGGTATCAGTCCAAGTTCAAGCATTTTGGGATCATTAAGATAATAGAGTGCAAAAAGGTCTGCCCGTGCTTCTTCCAGGGCAGAACCATAATTTTTCAATGCATCAGGGCTAACATTGGGAAGTAACTGGCCTGAACCATGTCCGAGACATTCATGCAAATCGGTATGCAAATTACCGGCAAGATACCCATACCTCTTATTTAATTCTATCTCCTCTTCTGTCGCGGCAAATTCTTCCAGAAACCCATTACCTATGGCAGCCCTATCGTATGCATAAGTTATATTTTCCATTGTCACCGATTTAGAACCATGATCTTTACGTATCCAGTCGGCATTAGGAAGATTAATTCCAATAGGTGTCGACGGATAGCAATCTCCACCAAGCTGTGCAACAGTGATTACTTTTGCAGTAACACCTTTAACTTTTTTCTTTTTAAACATTGAATCAGTTGGAGAATTATCTTCAAACCACTGTGCATTATTGCTAATTATTTCTGTTCTCTTACTTGCGTCGATATCTTTAAAATTAATGACTGATTCCCATGTGGCTTTCATTCCCATTGGATCACCATATACTTCTGTAAATCCGTTAACAAAATCAACCCTGGAGGTCTGGTCTTTTAACCAAAAAACATTAAACTCATCAAATGTTCGTAGATTACCAGTCCGGTAAAAATCCATAAGTTTTCCAATAGAATTTACCTGATGTTTATTCTCAGAAACCGGAATTGTTTTATCCAGCCAGAAAAGTATTTTTTCAATTGCTGGGCCATACATTCCATCAAGTTTGTATACCTTTTCTATCACTTTTCCATTCTCTTTAATAACTTTGGAATTTAGTCCATATGATATTGGATTGAAATCACCTTCTACCATCATTTCAGAATAAAAATCTTCCACTTCCTTTTGGTTAACACCTTCATAAAAGTTGTTTGCTGAATTCACGATCATATCTTTCGAGTCATCAAGGCATACTCTTTTTGCATCGATAGCAGGATCAAACATAAGGGGAGTTAGTTTTGCGATCAACATTTCCATAG
>JAIOTT010000221.1 GCA_021106655.1 Bacteroidales bacterium | reverse complement strand
TTTTTCAGCAGATAACGCTTTATCATAAACGTTCGATCCAAGATTATATCTAGAGTTAAGTTTTCCGTCTTTTTGATATTTGTTTCTAGCCTTTACGCTAATGATATACCTTATTCCATCTTTTTCACATTCGATATCAGCGAATGGTTCATTCATAGTTTTGTCGTTCAGATTTCTAATTCCGTCAAATTTTTTATCTACTAATGCTTTTATTGCGAAGAGTTCCCCTAATTCTCCAAGAGATTTTTTTCGCGCTGCTTCTTTTTTATTTTCTATTTTCATTGATTTCTGACTTGTCGAGTATGCCTCTCTAAAACTTGCCCCTAACAATTATGTATAAATATGTCGTTAATAAATTTAATGTGTGATAATCTTGAAACATGACAAATTTATCAAATTTTTATGTAAAATGTTAATTTGAAAGTCGAAAATATGAATAGTTGCAGGTTCGCGGATTTGCATATCATCAGGTCATCGTGTCCGCAAGTTAATAGTTACGTTTGCACGTATACACGTTCAAAGGTTCGCACGTTTGCACGTTCACAAGTTCAAAGCTTCATTTTAGCATTCATACATTTATGCATTCACGCATTGTTATCGCTAAAGTCTCTTAAGTCGCTTAGTTCTCTATAGTCGATTTTTAATTATTCAATCTTATCCCTGGAAAGATAAGAGTAAACCGCTGGAACAATATATAAGGAGAAGAAGGTTGCAAAGATCATCCCTCCAACAACTACAATCCCCATAGAGCTCCTGCTTTCTGATGATGAGCCCATTGTAAACGCTATTTGTAATATCCCGAGAACAGTTGCGGATGCGGTCATTAAAATTGGACGTAGCCTGGCTGTTGCTGCCTTCTTAACTGCTTCCATTTTATTTAGCCCTTTCTGCTTGCGCTGATTAGCAAACTCAACTATTAAAATTCCGTTTTTGGTTACTAACCCTATCAACATGATAATGCCTATCTGACTAAAAATATTCATTGTCTGGTCAAATAACCAAAGAGAAAATAATGCACCAAACAGGGCAAGAGGGACAGTGATAAGTATTACAACAGGATCAATCCAGCTATTGAACTGTGCAGAGAGAACGAGATAAATAAGGATAAATGCCAGGATAAATACATATAGCAGGCTGGAAGAACTTTCTACATAATCCCTGGATTGTCCGGCAAGGGATGTTTTAAATGCAGGTGTCAGAATTTTTTCTGCTATCCTGTTCATTTCATTAATGCCATCACCAAGTGTTACACCGGGAAGAAGACCTCCTGAAATAGTGGCTGCAATTAGCCTGTCGTACGAATATATTGTTGCCGGGTTAATACTCTCCTTACTGTTGATTAGGTTATCAAGAGCTATAAGTGTCCCTTTACTGTTTTTCACAAAAATTGATTTCAGGTCTTCAGGAGAATCCCTGTGTCTGCGTTTCAACTGTCCGATTATCTCATATTGTTTTCCATTCATATAGAAATAGTCAAGCCTTTGTCCACTTAATGCAAGCTGCAGGGTAGTTGCGATATCTTCAACTGATACATCAAGCTGTGCTGCTTTTTCGCGATCGATAATTATTTGTATTTCAGGCTTATTGATCTTCAGATCAGCATCGACAAAACGGAGCAGCGGGCTTTTTCTTGCTTCATTCAGGAAAATTGGAAGTATATGTTTTAGTGAGTCAAAACTTGAGGATTGTATCACAAACTGGAGAGCTTGCCCACCAAAGCGGTTTCCTATTGTTGGTGGCTCAAAAGGAAATACCCTGATACCTGTTATAGATTGCAGATCAGCTGATACCTGCTGAAAGATCTCATTCTGACTTCTTTCTCTTTTTGCAGGTTCACTTAAGTAAATTAGTGCTAAACCCTTGTTTGTAGCTCCAATTACTGTAAATGACGGTGCAATCAGACTAAAATTTCTTATAGCTTCCGGAATTGAATCTGCAACATACTGACTCAGCTCGTCCATATATTTTTCTGTAAATTCAAAGGAGGAGCCTTCGGGTGCAAGTACAGGTATTCTTATATTGGACCGGTCTTCATAAGGGGCTAACTCTGAATGTAAGGATTTACCGAGCAATATTATCAAAGCGATTAAAAATACGAAAATTGGTATTACCAACCAGCGCCTTTTCATAAAAGCATCTAAAGAATAGCGGTAGCGACGATTCAATTCCAGAAAAAATGGTTCTGTAAGCCTGAAAAACCAATTCAGGTTCATATGTCTTTGACGGTTCAGAAAGCGTGAACCCATCATGGGTGAAAGAGTAAGAGCCACAAAACCCGATATCAGTACTGAACCTCCTACCACAATTGCAAATTCCCTGAACAACCGGCCGGTTAAACCCTGAATAAAAAAATAGGCAGAAATACCATTGCCAAAGTAATAGTAGTGGAAATAACAGCAAAAAATATCTCCTGAACCCCCTGCTGCGCAGCTTGTAATGGAGGTATTCCAATATCTACTTTTGAATAAATTATCTCCAGTACTATGATAGCATCATCACATACAAGGCCAATGGCAAGTATCATTCCCATTAAAGTAAGAACATTGATGGAGATCCCTGTGATGTACATAATAAAAAACGTAGAAATGATGGAGATAGGAATAGCCACAACCGGAATTAATGTTGACCGCCAGTCGCGCAGGAAAAAATATATTATCAATACAACAAGTAAAAAGGCCAGTAAAATTGTTTCTTTCACCTCTCTTACTGAGTTTCGTTCAAAAGTGGTAAAGTCAAACCCGATTTCTATGTTGTAATCTGAAGGTATTTCCTTTTTTATCTCTTCTGTTCTTTTGTAAAACTCATCAGCAATATCAATTGCATTAGCACCGGGTTGAGGAACAACACCTATGGCAATACCCGGGTAAAGATCATTTTTAAAAATGGTGCGCTCATTTTCAGCGCCAAGGTCAGCATAGCCAATATCACTGAATCGGATAATGTTCCCATCCTTATGCCTGATGATAAGATTATTAAATTCTTCAGCAGTAGTGAGTAACCCTATTGTTCGAATGCTAAGTTCAGTATTATCACCTTCAATCCTCCCTGATGGCAGTTCAATATTTTGTTTTATTACGGCATTACGGATATCAATAGTAGTGAGGCCATGTGAAGTTAATAAATCCGGGTCCATCCATAGTCGCATTGCATATTTTTTCTCGCCAAATATTTTCACTCCAGCTATCTCAGGTATCGTTTGTAGGCGATCTTTTATGAGCCTGTCAACTAAGTCGTTTACTTCTAAAATAGTTCTGGTCTTGCTCTCGACGGTCATAAAAATAATAGGATTGGCATTTGCATCCAATTTCTCAATAATGGGCGGGTCAATATCTTTTGGCAAGAACCTTATTGCTTTAGATACCTTATCACGCACATCGTTGGTTGCCCTTTCGAGATCCTCTCCAAGATTAAACTCAACTTTTATCTGACTACTTTGTTCGCTTGATTTTGAAGAAATAACACGAACTCCTTCAATGCCAGAGATAGATTCCTCAAGAACTTCTGTAATTTGTGTCTGGATGATTTCAGCGTTTGCACCTTTGTATGTTGTAGTAACATTTACAATTGGAGGGTCAACATTCGGATACTCTCTGTCGCCGAGTGATAAAAAGCCTACAATACCAAAGATTATCAGGATTATAGAAAGAACCATAGCAAGAATAGGCCGTTTTATACAGACAGATGATAAGTTCATATTAGTTAAATTTATTAATCTGTACAACAGAACCTGGCCTTATTCTCAGAAGGTTTGTCATCACCAGGGTGTCGCCACTTTTAACCCCATCAAGGAGCTGGACATATTCTTTTGCTCTTATCCCTGTTGTAATTTCCCGCAGATCAGCTTTTCCGTGATTCAAAATATAAATCCTGTATCCCAGTGGTGAGGGAACCAGACATTGAGTAGGAACATAAATACTTTTTTCCTTTTCCTGAAACTTCAGTAAAATTTTTGCTGTTGAACCTGCAAATAGCAATCCATCCTGATTATCGACAACAGCCATGATCTCAAGGTTACGTGTGCTGAGGTCAATATTTGGCTCAATTGCTTTTATGTTAGCCTTAAAGACACGTGGAATAGCCGGAACAGTGAATGTTATTTCCATTCCATTAAAAATGTTGTTGGCATAGCGTTCCGGTACTGAAAGATCGATCCTTAATCTGCTTACATCAAGAAGATTTGTCAGGACTTTATTTGGCATAACAAAAGCACCTTCACTAATATATCTTAGACCAATTTTTCCTGAAAAAGGAGCCCGTATTTCTGTTTTATCGAGTTCAACTTCTAATAATTGTATCTCAGCCTGAATAACTTTCAGTGTATTTTCAGCTTCATCATAAGACTGCTTACTGATACCCCCTTTTTCCAGAAGTGCTTTATGTCGCTCTTCATTGTGTTGGGCAAGTTCTTCTTGTAATCTGAGTTTAACTAGTTTAGCAATTAAGTCAGCATCGTCCAGTTTAAATAGAACTTTGCCTTTTTGAACAAAAGTTCCTTCAGTAAAGTTAATGGAAACAAGTCTCTTACTTATTTCACTAACTATTTTTGTGGATTCATACGCCCTGATAGTACCAACAGTGTTCAATTCAAAACTCACTATAGTGTCACGGGCAATATACCCTTCAGCAGGAAATATTTGTATTGTTGTCGCCTGCTTTTTTAACTTTTGTTTATGCCTGGTACTGATAATTTTAATAATGGATGCAGTAATTAAAACTACAGCCAGTATATATAGAATGATTGATTTTTTCATACAAGCAGTATTTAGATCAGCTTTTTTGATTCCATGACACATATCACTGATTTTATTATCTGTGCCTCTGTCATGGTTTCCCGGTTGTAGATGATGTCAAAGATTGTTTCATCAGTTTTTCCCCCAAAAAAAGTCTCGATCAGTATTTTTCTTTCCTTATCCACCTTCTTAATAATTTTTTTTGCTTCCTCATGGCTCAGATCATAATTTTTACTTATTCTGTGTATCCTCCATTCCAGAGGTGCTGCTAATTTAATGTGTAATGATCTTGGGATATGCTTTGTAAAGGCAACACCACCTCTGCCAACTATTACAATGTTACCGTCTGAAAGGATGGATTTAATAACTTCTGTAATAGTCTTTCTTATTTTTCGGTCGCTTTGATAATATTTGCTGGATAAGGCTGATACAATTTCATCAATGGTGCTTTTTTGCTGTGAACGAAAAACATAGGTTATTTCAGAGGTTTTAAGACCAAGTTCTTTTGCTGAGGCTTCTAATAGCTCTTTATTGATCCAATTCCATTCCTTTTTTATTCCGCCTTGCATATTAATTTTCGTAAGCTCGGCAGACAATTTCCTGGCTATTGGGTTTGCCATACACCCAAAATCCCTTGCTATTGATACATAGGGTCCGGGATCTTTTCTGATAATTTGTTTCTCAGATAAGATCTCAGTAAAGTATTTATGAAAAGATCTTTGCAAAGGATGTTCGGCTTTATATTTTGCCATTTGAATTGTTTTTTTCTTTCCCAAATTTATGAAAAATCTTTTAGAGATCAAAGAATTTTATATTTTCGTGTAATTATTTTGGATATCTTTTTTCACCATAATCAACAAAGTTTCCTGTTAAAGATTTAAAACTGATGCTATTCGATTGATTTTTATTAAAAATAAAACCATTATTATGAAACGATCATTATTATTCCTCACTCTTATTATCTTGGCGATGTCTTTACACTCTCAGAATAATTATACCTTGAAGATGCATTCATTTTCTGTAGATGTTAATGGAAAATCTATAGGTTTTGATAAGGAGATAACAGTACAGCTTGTTCCTGATGTTGAGAAACAAATTGAAATTTATAATTCAGATGGAATCCGCTTTGTTGCTGTTTTTAAGTTTACTAGAAGTAATAACCGCTTGAAACTTATCAGATGGTTCTATGGTCATAAATTTCCGGAAAAGATCATAAAAAGTAAAAAAAAGAAAGATGTACAATTTATAAAGGTATCTGCACCCGGAAGCTGGACGGGAATGGTGAGTGAAAACATACTTCTGGATAAGAAAAAACTCGAATCTATTTATGTGACTTTTAAATATGAGTTTTTATATAATTAGGTGTAAGGTCGAAGGTATAAGGTTTAAGACCACAACCTTTAACCTGCAACTCGAATCAAAATAAGTATTATAGTTTATTCAATTAAAAAATTTAAATGTATGAAAAAAATCAATTATCTTATTATTATTGCATTAGTCGTATCTGTAGTAGCTTTGTTACTAAGCTTTACAAATCCTTCTGAAAGCTCAGAGGGGGAAATTAAATGGTTACAGGTTACTTCTATTGAATCTGTTGTTCCTGGCGGCCTAGGAAGATCCAGAATGATAACTATTGACGATAAAGGCAAAATGGAAGAGATTAAAATGAAGAATTTTTTCAGCATGGCTGGAATTAATTTTTCCAATATCAGGGAGAACGATGGAATGATCACTGAAAAGATCAAGGAATTGACCAATGACGATTGGGAACTTCATAATATTACATCAGGTGTTTATGCTGGTAATGAGAATAACAGCACCGGAATTTTTATTACAAGGTATTTGTTTAAGAAATAGGTTGGCAGGTTCGCACGTTCACACGTTGACAGGTTCGCACGTTCAATAGTTTATTCTTATGTACTCCAGGATCTTTTCGGTTGCTCCTCTTTTCTGTGTTACATAGGATCTACAGATTGATCCTGTTTCATTGAGCTTGTTTTTATCATCCAATAAAGGCTGTATCTTATTGATCAGATCAATGCTGTTTTTAATAGTAAAAGCACCTCCTTTGTCAATAAGATCACGGGCCTCCTGAAATTTTTGATAATTGGGGCCAAAAAACACCGGTTGGCCAAAGGTTGCAGCTTCAAGAATATTATGTATACCTGTTCCGAAGCCTCCGCCAATATATGCCATATCAGCATACTTATACATATGCGATAGTATCCCTATGCTGTCGATAATCAGGATCTTTGCATTTCTAATACTAATGTCATTTGCTTTTGAAAAAAGTAAAGCATCATTACCGGATCTTTTTAATAGTTTTTGAATTCTTAAGTCATGGACTTCATGAGGAGCAATGATCAGTTTAAATTTTGGGAAGTTTTTATGAAATTCAAGTAAAATTTCTTCATCTTCATTCCAGGTGCTTCCTGCCAGTAATAAATGATTATCATGTTTAAAGACCTTGATCAAAGGAAACTCCTTACTTTCTACAGCAATCTTGAATACCCTGTCAAATCTGGTATCTCCTGTTAATTCAGTACGATCAATGTTAATAGATTTCAGTAGATTGAGAGAAGTCTCGTTTTGTACAAAAAAATATGTTATATTATTTAATTGACTCCTAAACCATCCTCCAAAAAATCTGAAAAAATGCTGATCAGGCCTGAATATAGCTGATACAAGAAAAGTAGGAACATTGTTTTTTTTCAGCTCAGATAAATAATTAAACCAGAATTCATATTTAATAAAGAAAACAAGTTCGGGCTTTACAACTGAGATAAACTTTTTAGCATTGGATTTTGTATCCATAGGGAGATAAAAAACACGATCAGCTTTATCATAATCTTTCCTGGTCTCATATCCTGAAGGAGAGAAAAAAGTGAGTAATATCTTATATTCAGGAAAGTGATCTTTAAATGATTCGATAAGTTGACGGGCTTG
>JAIOTT010000191.1 GCA_021106655.1 Bacteroidales bacterium | reverse complement strand
TGGTTTCTGCATGTAATAAACAATCAATATTCAAGACAGTATGATCTGGTGGAGGACTTTTTATGCAGTGTTGGAAGAAGAAAATTCTTAATGCCTCTGTATACTGCAATGATAAAGACTGATGAAGGCAAGAAGCTGGCATTGAATATCTACAAAAAAGCAAGGCCAGGATATCATTATGTTTCTTATTCTAGTTTGGATGGCCTTTTAGGAATAAGATAATTTGAGAATTTGAAAATGAGATAATTTGAAAATGAAGGAAAGGTTACAGGTTAACAGGTTATTTAGATTATATATTGCCTCTTAAAAAATATAGTTAAGTGAGTTAAATATGCAATTAGGTTTTTGCTTGTATATTAAGTTAATTATACGTATATTTGCTACTTAATATGTTAGTTAGCTTACACTTAGAAGAACGATATATATAAAAAGCAAAAAACAGGAGGTGCATAATGACTACAGGTGTTAGATTGTCAGACTTTGATCACCCCGCTATCCAAGAAAAAGCAAAGGAACTGACATCCGGAAAATCAACCGTGATAGACAAGGTCGAAAGCATTTTTAGTTGCGTACGGGATGAAATTCAATTCGGTTTTCCTTCAAAGTGGGATCAGGTAAAGGCTTCAGAAACACTCCAGTACGGACGAGGATATTGCAACACCAAGGCTACGTTATTTCGCGCTCTATGCAAAGCCATCGATATCCCGGCTCGGATCCATACAGGCCTCATTGAAATTAAGATTATGAGTGGTATTTTCCCATCCTTTGTCTTCCCATTTTTACCAAGTTCAGGAGGGCATTCATGGATGGAAATTGAAGTAGATGGGAAGTGGAAGCCGATTGATTCTTATATTAATGATAAACCATTCTATGAGGGAGCATTAAAGCGACTTCAAGAAAGTAACAAAACTACATCATTTTCAATATCGCTAAGCAAGGGAGTGAGTAGCTGTGAATTCAACTTTGGCGAAAAGGGATTTGTTCATATGGGGGCAGTAATAGATGACCACGGAACATGGGATGATTATTCAGAGTATATATCGTCTGAAAAATACATTCGTATGAATCGGATGCAGCTTATGTCATATCCTATACTAGCGAAGATGAGCAATCGAAATATTGAGAAGATTCGCGTTTAGTTATTGCGAAGGCTTGTTAAGCATTCGCTGAAGCGGACGTTTGGATACTTCGTCAAACTGCCTTTTATTATTTTTGTATCATACGCTCATCAGGGGTTGATTGACTAAATAATTCTTTTACTATATGGGAATTGAAAGGAGTATCAAAATGAATGACAAAACTTATCTAATAGTCTCTGGAGTTTTATTTGGTTTTATCACAATCGGACAATTGATTAGACTGATTTTCCAGGTTCCTGTTCAAGTAGGTTCATTAAATCTACCGATGTGGCCATCAGTATTGGCAATAATATTTACATTGTCGTTGTGTATATGGGCGTTTCGGTTAGCAAGCAAGTAGTTATTAATTATTAAAAAGAGTCAATCTTATTTAGGACATGTCAAACTGTTTACTGACCCTTCGACTACCGCTTAGGGCAAGTAACTGATCACTGCTTACTGCTTACTGATAACTTCCTAAACAGTGTATTATCATTAATAATTTCAAGTGCTTTGTTGCATTCTTCATCAATCTCATTCATGATCCGGAAATATGCATTAACACCGTAAAGGTTGCGTGCGATAAGAGCTTTTGTCTGCTGTATTTGAAATTCCATGGCCTTTGGATTCACTTCTTCGGTTTTTGTTAGTCCTTCTTCTGTTGCATATTTAGTAAGCCCTTCAAGAATGTTTTCCTCAACAGAGAAATCTTTTATGAATAGATCAATATCAGGATAGTGTTCATTAAGATCTTCACGATTATCATCGATATAATCAATAATATAATTACTCAGTATACCTTTTCTGATAAGTTTAGTATAATAGTCAGAGATAATTGTAGAATCCCATGGAATAAAAACATCAGGCATAATGCCTCCACCACCGAATACTGTTCTGTGTTTTGAAGTAAAATACTTGAGGGAATCAGGAAAGTGTATGCTGTCGGCATTTACTAATTCACCATTTTGAGCACGTCTGGAAAAATCTTTATAATAATCTTCAATACCGTTTTCGTAAGGTTTTTGAATGCTACGACCTGAAGGAGTGTAATATTTTGCAGTTGTGAGTCGTATTATGGATCCGTCAGGGAGAGGGAAAGGTTTTTGTACAAGAGCTTTTCCAAAAGAACGGCGACCAATAACAATGCCTCTGTCCCAATCCTGAACAGCTCCTGAAACAATTTCGCTTGCTGAGGCTGAACCTTCATTTATTATCAGAACCAACTTACCCTTTTTAAAACTCCCCCTTGCTGTTGACTTATATTCCATTTTCGGACTGGATACTCCTTCGGTATAAACAATAAGTTTTTGTGTGCCCAGAAATTCATCAGAAAGCTCAATGGCAGTGTGCATATATCCTCCTGAGTTATTTCTTAGATCCAGTACAAGATTTTGCATGCCTTGCTCTGAAAGCTTTTTCATAGCTTCACGGTATTCTTTCATACTTGTAGCTGAAAAACGGTTTAGCTTTATATACCCGGTTTCAGGAGATAGCATGTATGAAGCATCAAGGCTAAGTATTGGTATCTTATCCCTGATAATAGTAAAATCGAGTAGATCTTTATTAGTTTTCCTTTTGATACTAACATTAACTTCTGTCCCTTTCTTACCTCTAAGCCTGTCGAAGACAAACTTGTTGTCTACCTTTTCTCCTGTTGCATCCTCATCATTAATTTTCACAATCATATCCCCGGCATGTATACCGGCTTTTTCAGAAGGGCCTCCTGAAACAGGAGATATTACATGTATAGTATCACTGTGAATTTGGAAGGTTACCCCTATCCCTTCAAAGTTACCTTTGAGGCCTTCTTCAGCTTTTTCAAGATCTTCTTTGGAAATATAAACAGAGTGAGGATCCAGTTCCTTAAGCATATTGATAATTGCTTTTTCTACAATAGAAGACTCATTTACTGTGTCTACATAAAATGTTTTAATGTAATGTAATGCAGTAAGTAACTTCTCACCTGTCTCTTTTGAAGTGTATGTTTGAGCATTTATAGTTTTTAAAGAGATAAAAGCTAATGCTATCATCAAGACAAAAACTTTCAATAAAGAAGTAAAACGAAGCTTATTCATTTTGTGTGAAAATTAGTAAAATGCAGTCAGGGACCTTGTTGTTGCTTATTTTTCCGGCATCAGAATTACTTCAACATAATTATCACCCTTAAGATATTTAGAGGCAATGATTTTTATATCCTCTGCTGTCATATTATTCACGAGGCTTTCATATTCATCATTATCTAAAGCATTCATCCCGTGAAAGTCGTTATATTTTAATCCTGACAGCCAAAATTTGTTTTCCTTCAGATTCTCTTTTCTTTTTTTGAGTTTATTTTCCTTAACACCATTCAGGTCTTTTGCAGTTGGCCCATCTTTCTTTATTTTTTCAATTTCTTCAAAAACTATAGCTTTGAGTTTTTCTACATTTTCCGGACCACATTCAAATTGAATTCTTAATTGAAACTCCTGTTTTGGGAAATGTGTTTGCTTTATTCTTACACCAACACCATAAGTTCCACTTTCTTCTTCACGTATAGTCTCAGTATATCTGACATCGAGAATATCTTTAAATGCATCAAAATATATATTATCCTTCCTGTTATAATCATATGGCCCTGTAAATGCAACAAAGACAGTACTCTTTGGGACTTCCATTTCCTTATTTAGAGTTTTCTTTATAACACCTTTTGGCCTTTGGATATTCAGGTCAGTCCAGTTTTCGTTCCGGCTCACTTTTGGTAATCCTCCAAGATATTTTTCAAGTAAAGGCTTAGCTGTTTTGATATCAATATTACCTACAAAATAGAAAATGAAGCTACCGGGATCACCGAATCGGTTTTTGAAAATATAATTGATGCGCTTAAAGTTGGCTTCTTCAAGAAGTTCAGTAGTTAAAGGCCTTCTTCTTGGATTATACTGAGCCATGGTTACCTGTATGGTGTCCCTGAAAGCCGAAGCAGGATTTGCTGACCTGTTTTCAATAAATCCTTTATACCTTGTCATCAAAGAGGAATAGGCAGTTTTATCAACCCTTGGATTAGTGAAATAAAGATATATCATTTGAAGCAAGGTTTCAAAATCTTCCTGTGAGGAACTACCTCTTAATCCTTCTTCCAATTCGTTAATATATGGATTTATTCTCACAACCTTGCTTGAAAGTTTCTTATCCAGCTCAACTTGATCAAATTCAGATATTCCACTACTGCTAACAACATCAGCAGCAAAACTGGCAGAAACATCATCTTTTAGATCATACACTGATGAACCTCCCAGGCTATAGGCAGAAAACACTATTTCGTCATCTTTAAAATCAGTTGGTTTAAGAACCACTTTAACACCATTCTCAAAGGTCCATTCAACTATTCCAAGTTCTTTATCTTTTTTCTTGTTTTCAATTTTACCGGGACCAGGTATAGTACTTAACAGTGGTTTGTCAGAAACCTTATCTACATAAGCTTCAATATTCTCTGATTTTACTGATTCAATAGTACTTAGCACCTCTTCAACAGTTGGGACTGTAATATCTTCTTTTTCGGGTGCAGTAATAATTATCACTAAGTTTTCCTCTCTGATCCATTTTATAGCAAGGGCGTTCACTTCTTCAAGAGTAATTTCCGGAGTTAATTTCTTTGCTGTTTCGAATTCAAATTCAGCACCTGGAATTGGATCATCAGTTAAGAAATTACCAAAATATTCCCAGCAATATTTTGAGGATTTTTGTTTATTTCTTTCATTATAAGCTTTTTCAAGATCCTTTAAAAGTTCATTTTTACTGCGATCAAATTCGGTTACTGTAAATCCATATTTTTTGACTCTTTCGTTTTCAATAAACATGGTTTTAAGTGTTATTAAAGCTTCATTATTTTTGGATACGGCAAAAGAGATATATGCATCCTTTGATCGTGCGAGATTTTCATTATATCCGGCAAAGCCATAAATAAAAGGTGGGTTTTCATCAAGTAAAAGCTCCTGTAGTCTTGCGTTGAGCATTATACTATATAATTCATTCTTAATGGAATTTCTTAGGTAATTTACTGTTTGTTTGTTTTTAGTGACATCATGCTTAAAATATGCCTGTACCATCGTATATTGAGCTTCTTTATCCGTTTCAATGGCGACAAGTATTTCTTTATGATCAGGTATATCATAGGCCATTCTTTCTTTGGCATTCTCACGTTTAGGGATCTTTGAGAACATTGTTTTTATTTTGTTTTCAATAAAGTCAACATCAAAATCACCAACAGCAATAATTGCTTCAAGATCTGGTCTGTACCATTCTTTGTAAAAACTGGTAAGTGCCTCATATGGACAGTTGTCGATGATATCTATATCACCAATTACATCATGATCTGCATATTTGGACCCCTGGTATAAAACCTTTTGATATTTTGTTCTCATCCTGAAGTCCGCACTCCTGCGTGAACGCCATTCTTCATGGATCACTCCTCTTTCATTATCAATTTCTTCTTCTGAATATGTAACATTTGATGCCCAGTCGTAGAGGATCATCAGGGATGTATCGATATTTTCCTTAACATCAATAGGTACTTTTTGCAACATATAGTTGGTAACATCGTGAGAAGTAAATGCGTTTATTTCTGGCCCGAATTTCATTCCTATCGACTGCAGGTAGTGAATAATATCGTGTTTTTCGAAATTTTCAGTACCATTAAATGCCATATGCTCACAGAAATGGGCAAGTCCGTTCTGGTGTGGTTCTTCCTGGATAGCACCTGCATCAACAACCAGCCAGAATTGAGCTGATTTTTCAGGAAGTACGTTTTTCCTGATGTAATATGTCAGGCCATTATCAAGTTTGCCAATCCTCACATTTGGATCTACAGGTATTGGGTTATTCAGGTCAATACTTGGCCCCTGGGCATAAACACCAGCTGAAAATACAATCGCCAGTAAATAAATAATGCTAAGTCTCATTCTTTTCATATTTTTAATTTTTGGTTTATTTATGAGGGACAAAATTAGTATAAATTTATTTATTTCGAATTATTTATTGTTACGAGTTGCGGGTTACGAGTTGTAGTTATAAACTTAAAACCTGAAACTCGAAACTTTTTCTGTCAATCAAATATTGTTTTTTAGCAATAATTATTCCAAACAAATAAATCCCTTGTTAACAGGCAATTACTTTATTTGATTTTTTTTAGTGTCTATTTATTGTACAATTACGGACATAAGTTGTTCATGATTGAACGAAGAATCTTTTTTGCATAGATTATTTGATAGTTGGTTACTGTTTTAAATTATTATACTAAAATTGTTAAATTGTTATATTGATAAATTGTTATATTGGTAATTGGTACTGAAGACTGAGGACTGGTGACTGATAACTGATAACTGATAACTGATAACTGATAACTGATAACTGATAACTGATAACTGATAACTTAGGCTGTT